>NUMR01000090.1 GCA_002578045.1 Bacillus cereus | reverse complement strand
AATTGGGGTGCAGTTCATTTCGTTGGCTTTTTCTTATGCAATGGATCCTTTTTCTTTAGCCAATTGCTGAAAGGATTTTTTCGATTTTACAATCCACACTTTCGTTCCAATTGGAATACGATCAAATAAATATTCCACATCGTTTTTCTTCATTCTTATACATCCTTGTGAAATATACTTTCCAATTGAACTAGGTTGGTTTGTTCCGTGTATTCCATATTTACTCCCCTCAGTCCCTCTTGCATTAAATCCCATCCACCTTGATCCAAGTGGATTTTTTGGCGATCCACCTGGAATGCCCTTTGCAATATAATATGGATTCTTCGCTTTCATTACAATATCAAAAGTTCCTTCTGGTGTTAGTTCATTCATTTTTCCCGTAGCAACTGGAAAAACCTTTTGAACCTTACCGTCATCAATATAAGCTAATTTATTCGTCGCTTTATTTACAATAATGAAAGGATCACCGGCACGTGGATTATCACCAAGAGGCCAAATCGGCGATAAAGACAGACATAATATGAAAGAGAGAAGATACGGCATAAACGATTCCCACCTTCTATATAAGTTCTTTTATATTATCCTTTCCCTTAAAACGACTTTTAATTAGTAAATATTGCTCCATTTCATACACAAGTTGAACAAGCTTCGCGCGTATCTCAAATTCTTCACGTGTGACTGGTAGCGGCATTTCTCTAAATAATTCTCTCATTTCTTGAAGCTGCCTTAAGGAAATAACTCCAGTACTCTCTGGGCTAATAGAATTCCCGATATTTCCCACAACATCTGCAATCATGTCAGCTTGTTCATATGTCCATGATAAAGAAGCTGCTAATGGTATCATCCGCTCTAAAATTTCGAATTGTTGCATGCGCATATTAAAATAACGATAGTAATAATCATCTTCTCGCATAAATGCATTCTCAAGTTTCTTAAAGGATAAATCTCTTGCTTCATTTAGCATATTCTCAGTTTCAATGAGTTCTGCCCCGCTCCAACAACTTTCTCTATTTCGCAAATAAACAACCATTTCAAACAAAATCGTTTTAAAATTACTTTCTATTTTATCCTGATACTCTCTCAGCTTATTTTCACTGCTTGGCATATACATATTCACTAATAAAGCTACGCTAATACCTATCGTTAATATAGCAATTTCATTTCCAACTATAAGCCATGTAATTTGTTTCAATGAATATAGATGCATCACAATAACTGAACTCGTGACAATACCTTCTTGAATTTTCAACATAACTGCAGTCGGAATAAATGTAAGTAATAATATGCTAATTGCAAGTGGTGTATAGCCAATTGTTTCAAAAATACAAAACGCGAATACCATTGATAATACACAAGCTAAAAAACGGTGTAACGATACTTGAAGCGATTTACGCTTCGTATTTTGTACACATAATATAACTAAAATACCTGCTGAACTATAAAATTCCAATCCTAATAACTGCGCAATAAAAACTGCGGCACCTGTCCCTATTGCTGTTTTTACCGTACGGTATCCAATTTTAAACATATCATTGCTCCTATATGTAATAAAGTGAAACTTTAATCAGTGGGGGGTTTGTCCATCCTCCACTGATTATTCGCCCACACTAATCGGGCTTTCACGGGCAGTTATCTCCCACCTAACTTCCTCGTATTCACCAAATTTTGAGGTGAGAGTCTTACTGCCCACAAATAGCGGGATAAACGTATTTACATTTAGTATAAAAAAAAGATGACACAATGTCATCCTTTTCTACTTATTATTCACATAACCTTTTCATATTACAATATTTTTTGTAAAAATTGTTGTGCACGTTCACTTTTCGGTGCTGCAAAAAATTCTGCTGGTGGACTGTCTTCTACAAGTATGCCTCCGTCTAAGAAAAGAACACGATCTGCCACTTCTTTTGCAAATCCCATTTCATGTGTAACGATCGCCATCGTCATTCCTGTCGTTACTAATGATTTCATAACTTCTAACACTTCTTTCACCATCTCTGGATCTAGTGCTGATGTTGGTTCATCAAACAACATCACTTCCGGTTCCATAGCTAACGCTCTTGCAATTGCTACACGTTGCTTTTGTCCTCCTGAAAGGCGATTCGGATACGTATCTTTTTTATCTAACAATCCTACTTTTTCTAAAAGTTTCCCAGCTTTCTTTTCCGCTTCTTGCTTCGTTACTCCTTTCACATTGATAGGAGCATACGTAATATTTTCTAATACCGTCATATGAGGAAATAGGTGAAAATGCTGAAATACCATTCCGACATTTTCACGAACATGCATTATATTCGTTTTCGGATTCGTTACTTCTTCTGTTCCAATCCAAATGTGGCCATCTGTTGGTGCTTCTAACACATTCATACAGCGTAAAAATGTTGATTTCCCCGATCCAGACGGTCCGATAATAGCAACAACTTCTCCTTTTGCAATTGTTGTCGTAATCCCTTTTAATACTTCGTTTTTTCCAAATGATTTATGAAGGTTTTCAATTTTAATCACTTTTCTTCATTCTCCCCTCAATTGCCTTCCCGACTAATGTAAGAATAATGACTAACGTATAATAAACAAGTCCAACAAAAAGTAGTGGCTCAAGATATTTAAATGTTTCACCACCTACAATATAAGCACGGCGCATTAAATCTGTCGCACCTATTACAGTTACTACAGCTGATTCTTTCGTCAGTGTCGCAAATTCATTTACAAGCGCTGGTAATATATTTTTTAAAGCTTGAGGTAAAATAATATTTCGCATCATTTTTCCGTACGGAATCCCTAAAGCCATCGCTGCTTCTGTCTGTCCTTTATCGACCGCTTGAATTCCTGCACGAATGACTTCTGACATGTATGCCCCTGAGTTTAGACTAAATGCAAGTACTGCAGCTAAAAAAGCTGGTATATCATAGCCAATTATTTGAGGGATACCGAAATAAATGATCATTAATTGTAAGACAAGCGGCGTACCGCGAAATATTGATGTATAAATATCTGCTGCAATATTTAATACTCGTATTCTAGCAATTTTGCAAAGTGCTAATAACGTTCCTAAAATAAATCCTGCTAAAGCTGATACAGCTACAATTTTCAATGTAACTTCTAGACCCTTTAATATATATGGTATAGAAGGCGTAATTGCCGAAAAATCTAGATTCATCTTTGTCATTCTCCTCACAGAAAAGTGAAAGGCAGCTTATTTTCCGCTGCCAAACCATTTCTTCACTAATTTATCCATTTCTCCATTTTCTTGCATTTTCTTAATTACCTTATTAAATTCTGCTGTTTTATCACTGTTTTTCGGAAGGGCAATTGCTGATCCTACTTCTTCTGGTGCTTCTTGAATTTCAATTCCTTGTAAGTCTTTCATTTTCTCTAAATAATTTTTAGCTACTGTATCTTCTAAAATAGCAGCGTCAAAACGACCAGCTTTAATTTCCTGTACGATTTCTGGTATACGGTCACGTCCCTCAGCTTTGAAATCGACTTGTTTTTTAAATTCTGCTGCTTTTTCTTCTTGAATTGACCCTGTTTGTACTCCTACTTTTTTCCCTTTTAAATCCTCTAATGATTTAATGTTAGATTCTTTTTTTGAAACAATCATATTTTTAGCAACAAAATATATATCTGTAAAATCCGCATTGTTTTTACGCTCTGCCGTTGGCGTCATACCTGCCATAACAAAATCAACTTTTCCCGAGCTAAGAGATGCTAACAACCCACCAAAATCCATATCTTTTATTTTCACTTCATAACCAAGTTCTTTTCCAATATATTTTGCAATATCAACATCAAAACCGATAATCTCATCGCTCTTTGATGCTTCTACGTATTCATACGGTTTATAGTCTGCCGAAGTCCCCATGACAAGTACTTTCTTATCTGTATTAGCTCTCTTTGTTTCCCCATTACTACAAGCACTGAACATACTCACTATTAAAATAAGTGCAAATGATAGCGATAATAACTTCTTCATCTTTCTTCCCCCTAATAATGTATATTTAAAAATTCATTAGAATGTTTATTCGTTGATTGTATTGTATCAGCACTTTTATTTTTATGCAATATATAAAATAAAAATAAACAAAATAACATTAAATGTCTTGATTCAAGTGCATAAAAACATGCATAAAAAAGACATCACCATCCATATTCCAGCGTTTCGAATAATAAAAAAGGCGGTACGTCCACGTAACTGTGGACGTACCGCCTTTTCGCTTATTTATCCCGCTATTTGTGGGCAGTAAAACTCCACCTCAAAATTCGGCTGGAGCAAAGAAGTTAGGTGGGAGATAACCTGCCCGTAAAAGCCCGATTGGTGTGGGCGAATAATCAGTGGGGATGAACCCCCCCACTGATTAAAATTTCACTTTATAGTTCTTCACAATTGTCTTCGAAATACGATTGTAATTTCGCAATGACTTGCATTGGTTCATGCCCTTCAATTTCATGACGTTCTACCATCGTTACAATTTTCCCGTCTTTTAATAAAGCAAATGATGGAGACGAAGGTGGATATCCTTCAAAATATTCACGTGCTCTCGCTGTTGCTTCTTTATCTTGACCTGCAAACACCGTTACAAGATGGTTAGGACGTTTATCATAATGTACGGAGTGCGCAGCAGCAGGACGAGCAATACCACCTGCACAACCACATACAGAGTTTACCATTACAAGTGTTGTTCCATTTCTTTTAAACGCTTCATCTACTGCTTCCGGCGTCGTCAATTCTGTATATCCAGCAGAGACAATCTCTTCACGCGCTTGGCGGACAACATCATTCATAAAAAAGTTAAAATTAATCAATCTTTTCCCTCCTCTAAATCTACCTATTTGTATCTTACCAGTTAATGTTTATGAAATACAAGTAAGTTCACTTGTATTTCAGCATAGAAAAGGTGTTAGAGCCCTGCTCTAACACCTTTTCTTAATGACCACGATGCTTTTGCTTTGCTTTTTGTATTTTGATTAAACGTTTTCTTTGTTTTTCAGCTTCTCGCTTCTCTTTAGATTGCAGTTTCTTTTCTTGTTTATGCAATTCATAGGATAAACTAATCGCCTCTTGCGACTTTGTAAAACGTTTTACATTTACCTCTTTGCTGCCTGTCGTATGATGCGCTTTATATTTTTGGGATGCTGTTTTTCTTTAACTTCCACACCACATTTTTCAAAGTGCTGAAAATAGTCTAATAATGGACCATTCACAAATATAAGCACTTCTTCGTCTGACGGTTCCGTTCCAAAAATATACCTTGCTCCATACAATTTCCCTTTTCTTTACATGTAATAATTTCTACAAAAAATTGACCATCATGATATACTGTCAACCCCATTGACAGCCCCTCCTTAAAAAAATTAGAAATACGGGACATCCCGGAGGGGAAGGTTACTGACATGAAATCATGCGTCTGGACTACCAACCAGAACCTTGTTTTTGTATTTCTTTCACTATTATATCCTTTTTTCCATAATCTTCATATATTCAGCAATCATTTTTTTATGCGATCCTACAATGTAGTCAGGTAGCTCTGTTACTGGAAAGAATTTAAGCTGAACCGCCTCTTCTTTATTCATAACAAAATTCCCTTCGTATTCATCCGTATAATAGGCTGTCGTTACAGATTGAAATTCATCACCGTTTGCTAATTTTGTAAAATAATTCGCTCCAGAAAATACATTGATTAATCGCAAATTCTTTACTTCTATTCCTGTCTCTTCATATACTTCACGATAAGCTGTTTCTTCTGGTGATTCACCAAGCTCCATTAGCCCACCAGGTAGCCCCCATTTTCCGTACGGCTCTGTTCTTTGCTGCAATAATACATATCCACTTTCATTTATAATAAGTACAACAGCACCAACTAAAATTAAAGGGCGATGACCAACTATTTTTCGTAATTCTTCTACATATCCCATCGTATCGCCTCCTTTTTCGTTGTCCACACCATTGTATCATATGTATGAAACGATAAAATGCGTATATTTTTTATTTTTTTAACAAAATATTTATTTTATGTGCTTCATCTACTGTAGCTAACATAATGGATTCGATTTCCGCACTCTTCTCTAAAAACGCTTTCGCCCACTCTTCTGTTTTTCCTAATAGAGCAAGAACATCTTGCTGAATTTTCCCGTTTTTTACCAAAACAAAAGCAACTGGAGATTTTTTCCCCGCCACTTTAAGATCAAGCCGAGAAACTGCTTCATATTCTGGATACTGAAATATAGAAACAACACCACTTGCTTCCCATAATGCTAATTTTATCGTTTGAATATCGCTCACATTTCTCATGCGAAGTTCCGAAAATAAATATTCTACCGTAATTCTCGCCTTTTTCAAATTGCTAAAATCAATGGAACCATTATGTATAAGAATGATAGGTGCTGGCTCTAAAAACCGTCTCCATCTATCCCATTTCAACATTAAAATAGAGCTTATAATATGAAGTACAACGAGTATGAACGTTGTAATCATCGAACCGAGTAATCCAACTTTTTCATCAGATAATGCGTTAGAAATATTCCCCCCTAATAATAGTGCTAGTACAACATCTAAAAATCTTAGTTGCGCAATAGATCTTTGTCCCATAGCTTTCGCAATTAAAATTAAAAATATATAAGCTATAATAGCTCGAATCACCCATTCAACATTAGAAAGATGTCTTGTCCCCTCAAATATATGCACATACATCACTTTGCACTCCTTATCCATCTCAAACTGTATCTATGTTTTAGTTTGCAACGTTTAAGAGCATATATGTAAAAAAACTAGTTCGTTTTTACACGAACTAGTTTTTTTACTTAACTGAAAACATATATTTTTTATACGTTTTCCGTACAGATAATATGAGTCCCATCATAATCATATTCGAGAATAGAGAACTTCCTCCATATGATAAGAATGGTAATGCAATACCCTTTACAGGCATTAATCCAACGATCATGCCGATATTTTGGAATATTTGAACCGTTAATATACCAATGGATCCAGCACATAATAATGTACCGAATAAATTATCAGCAGAATAACCGATAATAATTGTTCGATATAGTAGTAATAGGAACAAGAACACCACTAACGCTGCTACTATAAATCCACCCTCTTCAGCAATTGTAGCGAAAATAAAGTCAGTATGCTTCTCTGGGATATAGACGCTCCCTTCACCAAATCCTTTCCCTTCCATACCCCCACTACCTACAGCTAAAAGCGATTGCTGCGTTTGATAACCTTGATCTGTATTTTCAAATGGATTTAACCAACCTAGAATACGTGATTGTTGGTGAGGTTTTAGTAAAGTAACTAAATTATTAAAGAAGAAATCCTGATACCTTACGTAAATAAATATTAACGCAGATAATATGGTCACCGGAATAACTGTACATAATGCTATCAATTTCTTTTGAATACCCGACATAAATAAAATACATGCAATGGCAGCAACATATAAGAACACCATACCTGTATCTGGTTGGCTATATACAACAACCATAGGCGGAAGGGATACTAGCATAATTTTACCTACTAGTTTTAAATCCGTTTGAAATGTCCTTGTCATATACTGTGCATTATGTTTCACTGCTATACTTGCCACTAAAAGAAGCAATGAAATTTTGAAAAACTCAGACGGTTGAATTTGTCCAAATAATGGAAATACAAACCACCTTTTTGCACCTAATCTTTCAGGTGTAAAATCTGATGTCGGTAATACTTTCAAAAGAATAAGTGAAGCAAATCCAACAATATAAAGAGGCCAAGACAATTTTTGTAATTGGTCTAAGTCAATGCTTGCAACAAGCAATAACAATACAGCTCCAATTATATAATTCAAACCCTGTTTCATAGCAAAGTTTGCATCTCCATACTGTCCGGTTTGCTGACTGCTATATATAGCTGCTATACTCGTAACACATAATGCACACAAAATTAAAATTAATTTTACATCTAAACTTTTTAGAAACTCGGTACTTCTTTTCATGACATCCTCCTGAAACATTGTTACGCAAAATAAAAAACCAGGAGTCAACATTCTTCATGTTTTGACGACTGATTACACATTATCTATAAAACACTTCTATAGAATAACTCTCTTTTTCATACAATACAATATATTATACTACAGTTTTGTCAGTAAGATTTGCCAAAAAAATTATTCTTTTCTTATTTTATATCTATATACCATTTATCAGCAATGTATTTTCGTGAATTCCTAATACATAATCATTCATTGTAAGATTACTGGGAAAGGTATTGTACATATAGTAGGATGCAGGTGAAGAAATGGGATAATAAAAAGCTCGCATAAGCGAGCTTTTTATCAATATACAGATGTATTATTTTCTGACATATTTTCTAAAATTTCTTTTACACGCCCTAAGAACTTACCACAAATTAAACCATCAAGTACACGGTGATCAAGTGATAAACATAAGTTAACCATGTCACGAGCACCGAACATACCATTATCCATAATTACTGGGCGTTTTACAATTGATTCAACTTGTAAAATAGCCGCTTGTGGGTAATTAATAATACCCATAGATTGAACAGAACCGAATGATCCAGTGTTATTAATTGTAAATGTTCCGCCTTGCATTTCGTCTGCTTTTAGCGACTTCGTACGTACTTTTCCTGCAAGTTCTGTAATTTCACGAGCGATACCTTTAATTGTTTTTTCGTCCGCTTGCTTAATTACTGGCACAAATAGTTCATCCTCTGTTGCAACAGCGATGGAAAGGTTAATATCTTTCTTCTGAACGATTTTGTCGCCAGCCCACATTGAATTAATTTGAGGATATTCTTTTAACGCTTGTGCTACTGCCTTCACGAAGAAAGCAAAGAACGTTAAGTTGAAGCCTTCGCGCTTTCTGAACTCTCCTTTAATTGAATTACGGTATGACACAAGGTTGGTCACATCTACTTCAATCATCATCCAAGCGTGTGGCGCTTCATGTTTACTACGTAACATGTTCGCTGCAATTGCTTTACGCACACCTGTTACTGGAATTTCGATATCTCCAGGCATTGTCGGTACAGAAACAGGTTTTGGTGCTTCTACCTTCGGTGCCGATGTTACTACTGGTGATGATTTTGGTGCTTCTACTGCTACTACTTCCTCTTTTTTTGCACTCGCTTGTGGAATATTTCCTGATTCCACTAATTTTAAAATATCTTTACGAGTAATACGGCCATTTGTCCCCGTACCCTCTACTAAATTTAAATCGATTTTGTGCTCGCTAGCAAGTTTTAAAACAGCCGGTGAGAAACGTGGTTTTCCATCAGTTGGTTGTTTTACTTTCAGTGCTTTTTCAGCAGTAGTTACTTCTGCTTTTTGTTCTTCTTTCGTTTTTTCCTCTACAGCTGTTGCTGCTACTTCATCTGCGCCCTCTACTTGAATCACACAAACTACTTCACCTACAGCTAACGTATCACCTTCACCAGCTATTAACTCTTTCACAATACCAGTGAAAGAAGATGGTACTTCTGCATTTACTTTATCAGTCATTACTTCTGCAAGCGGATCATACTTATTTACGTGATCGCCAACATTAACGAGCCATTTACTAATTGTACCCTCTGTAACGCTCTCCCCGAGCTGAGGCATTGTAATATTTTCTACAGCCATGTATAGTCCCCCCGATTAAAATTCCGCAAGTTCACGCATTGCTTTTTCAACTTTATCTGGATTTACCATAAAGAATTTTTCCATTGTTGGTGCATACGGCATTGCTGGAACGTCTGGGCCTGCAAGACGTGCAATTGGTGCATCTAAATCAAACAGACAATTTTCAGCGATGATTGCTGCCACTTCACTCATAATGCTTCCTTCTTTATTGTCTTCTGTAACAAGAAGAACTTTACCTGTTTTAGAAGCTGCTTCAATAATTGCTTCTTTATCTAACGGATATACTGTTCTTAAATCAAGAATGTGTGCAGAGATGCCATCTTGCGCTAATTTCTCAGCTGCTTGAAGGGCAAAGTGAACACATAATCCGTACGTGATAACAGTAATATCATCGCCTTCACGTTTTACATCTGCTTTTCCGATCGGTAATACGTAATCATCTTCTGGCACTTCACCTTTAATTAAGCGATATGCACGTTTATGTTCAAAGAATAATACTGGATCTTCATCACGAATTGCCGCTTTTAACAAGCCTTTAGCATCATATGGTGTAGAAGGAATTACAATTTTTAAACCTGGTTGGTTTGCAAACATCGCTTCTACAGATTGTGAATGATATAATGCACCGTGAACACCGCCACCAAATGGTGCACGAACTGTAATTGGACAAGTCCAATCGTTATTAGAACGATAACGAATTTTTGCTGCCTCAGAAACAATTTGGTTTACTGCTGGCATGATGAAATCAGCAAACTGTATTTCAGCGATTGGACGCATACCATACATTGCCGCACCAATTGCTACTCCAGCAATTGCAGATTCTGCAAGTGGTGTATCTAACGCACGATCTTCACCAAATTGGTCATATAATCCGTGTGTCGCTTTAAATACGCCACCTTTTTTACCAACATCTTCACCTAAAACGAATACTTTCTCATCGCGTTCCATTTCTTCGCGCATTGCTAATGTAATAGCATCAATATAAGACATTACAGCCATGAAACGTTCCCCCTATTCTGCGTATACGTGCTTCAATGCATCTTCAGGTGCTGCATACGGAGCATTTTCTGCATATTCTGTCGCTTCGTTTACGATATGCATAATTTCATCTAACATTTGTTTTTCAGATTCCTCAGTTAACACACCAACTTCTTTTAAATAAGCAGCAAATGTTAAAATTGAATCATTTTTCTTCGCTTCATCTACTTCTTCTTTATTACGATAAACACGATCATCATCATCACTAGAATGTGCTGTTAAACGATATGATACTGTTTCAATTAAAGTTGGGCCTTCACCACGGCGACCGCGGTCTGCTGCCTCTTTTACTGCTTTATATACTGCAAGTGGATCGTTTCCGTCTACTGTATATCCAGGCATACCATATCCGATTGCACGATCTGATACATTTTTACATGCTAATTGTTTTTCAACTGGAATAGAGATTGCGTATTTATTATTTTCACACATGAAAATAACAGGTAGCTTGTGTACACCAGCAAAGTTTGCACCTTCATGGAAATCACCTTGGTTTGAAGAACCTTCTCCGAATGTAACAAACGTTACTAAATCTTTCTTCTCCATTTTTCCAGCTAATGCAATACCAACTGCATGTGGTACTTGTGTTGTTACTGGAGATGAACCTGTCACAATACGATTTTTCTTTTGACCGAAGTGACCAGGCATTTGACGACCACCAGAGTTTGGATCTCCAGCTTTTGCGAAACCAGATAACATCAGTTCTTTTGCTGTCATACCAAACGCTAGTACAACACCCATATCACGGTAGTAAGGTAATGCATAATCTTTCTCTCTATCAAGAGCGAACGCTGCTCCAACTTGTGCAGCCTCTTGTCCTTGACAAGAAATTACGAATGGAATTTTACCTGCACGGTTTAATAACCACATACGTTCGTCGATTTTACGTGCAAGTAACATCGTACGGAACATTTCTAATACTTGCTCATCGCTTAAGCCAAGCTCTTCATGGCGCTTTTCTTTTACTTCTGCCATTTTTCATAACCTCCTAAATCCACATTTTTATGCGTGTAACGCTTTTCCATCTACAGCTAGTGCTGCTTCACCAATCGCCTCAGATAATGATGGATGCGGATGAATTGTATGTGCTACTTCCCAAGGTGTTGCATCAAGTACTCTGGCAAGACCAGCTTCAGAAATCATATCAGTTACATGTGGCCCAATCATATGAACACCAAGGATATCATTTGTTTCTTCATCAACTACAAGTTTTACAAATCCATCTGATTCTCCGTATACAAGCGCTTTTCCAATTGCACGGAATGAGAACTTACCTACTTTTAACTTATAGCCTTTTTCTTTCGCTTCTTGTTCTGTTAAACCAACAGAAGCAACTTCTGGACTGCTATATACGCATTTTGATACCATAGAGTAATCAATTGGTGTAACTTCTTTCCCAGCAATATGTTCTACTGCAACAATTCCTTCATGAGAAGCAACGTGAGCAAGTTGTAAGCCACCGATTACATCTCCAATTGCGTAAATATGAGATTCTTTCGTTTGATAAAACTCATTTGTTTGAATGTATCCTTTTTCCACAACGATATCAGTATTCTCTAAACCAATATTTTGTGTATTCGCTTGTCTTCCTACAGATACAAGCATTTTTTCTGCTTTAAATTCTTTATTCTCACCGTTATGTTCAGCTTGAATTGTTACTCCATTATCTTTTACCAATGTTTCTGGTAATACTTTTGCACCAGTTACCACTTTAATACCTTTTTTCTTGAACAGACGTTGCATTTCTTTTGAAACGTCCTGATCTTCTAGTGGTAATATGTTTTTCGCATACTCTAATACTGTAACTTCTACACCGAAGTCAGCAAGCATAGATGCCCACTCAATACCGATTACACCGCCACCAACAATAATGATAGAACTAGGAAGAGTTTCCATTTTTAGGGCATGATCTGAAGACATTACGTACTCTCCGTCTAACTCTAATCCTGGTAATGAATTTGGACGAGAACCTGTTGCAATAAGTACATTTTTCGGAATTAACATTTCATTCTCTTCTCCACTTGTAAGTTCAACTGAAATTGTCCCTGGCATCGGAGAGAAAATAGATGGGCCAAGAATACGGCCAATACCTTCAAACACATCAATTTTACCTTGTTTCATTAAATGTTGAACGCCTTTATGAAGCTGCGTTACAATCTTCTCTTTACGCTCTTGTACTTTCGCAAAGTTTAGTTCTACATTACTTGCAATAACTCCGAATTCTTCGCTTTTTTTAGCAGTAGCGTATACTTCCGCACTACGCAAAAGAGCTTTACTTGGAATACACCCTTTGTGTAAGCAAGTACCACCAAGATTTTCTTTTTCAACAAGTGCAGTTTTTAACCCTAGTTGTGATGCACGAATAGCAGCAACATATCCGCCAGTACCACCGCCAATGATGACTAAATCATATTCTTTTGCCATTATCTCAACCCCTAGCTACCGTTTCTTTTTCACGTACAACATATTCTTTTGGAGCTTCTTCTTCACGTAATACACGAAGTGCCCCTTCTGCTAATGCTTGTAATTCATCTTCTCCTGGATGTACGATAACATCTGCAATCCAATCTACTCGTTCTTTTATTTCATCGACAAGAATTTTACTATATGCAAGTCCACCAGTTAATATAATTGCATCGATTTTCCCGTGAAGTACAGCGCTAGCTCCGCCAATTTCTTTTGCGACTTGATATGCCATTGCTTTATAAATAAGAGTTGCTTCAGGATCGCCTTTTTCAACCATTTGTTCTACTTTAATCGCATCATTTGTGCCGATTAGACTTACAAGTCCACCTTGTCCGACAAGTTTTTTTACCATTTCGTCACGGTAATATTCGCCAGAGAAACACATCTCAACTAGTTGTCCTACTGGTACTGTACCAGCACGTTCTGGACTAAATGGTCCTTCTCCGTTTAAACCGTTATTAACGTCGATAACTTTCCCTTTTTTATGAGCACCAACTGTAATACCCCCGCCCATATGTGTAACTAATAAATTTAAATCCTCGTATTTGTAGTTTAATTCTTCAGCTACTTTACGAGCAACCGCTTTTTGGTTTAATGCATGGAAAATACTTTTACGTTCCATACCAGCAATACCGCTTATACGAGCAATCGACTCCATTTCATCTACAACAACAGGGTCCACAATGAATGACGGAATATTTAAACCAGAAGCAATTTCATATGCTAAAATGCCTCCAAGATTTGAAGCGTGATGACCACTAAATCCATTCTTTAAATCTTCTAACATCGCATCATTTACTATGTATGTTCCGCCTTCGATTGGACGAAGTAATCCACCACGCCCACAAACAGCATTCAATTTTGAAATGTTAATACCGTGAGAATGTAGAACTTCTAAAATCGTTTCTTTACGAAACTCATATTGATCGATAATTCGTTTATATTTCCCGATTTTTTCTTCGTCATGGCGAATTGTCTCTTCTAAAACGGGTCTTTCATTATCAAAAACACCAATTTTTGTGGATGTACTACCCGGATTAATAACAAGAATTCGATTTAAAGACAATGTTGCTACCTCCACTAATAAATTCAAAAGAAGGTGGAAACCTCATAAGAGGTAACCACACCTTTTGTAAAAGTTGTATATGAATGATTAGCGACGACTAATAATGTCGTGACCGTTGCGTAAGTATGTGCTACGAGAGTTTTTCAAACTTGCAATGCGCTCTTCAGCTAGACGATCTGCTGCTACATAAGTTGCTACGCCATCGCGTTTTGAAATTTCGATTACTTTTGCAATTGTGTCATAAATAGACTCGACACGCTTTAATGCACGTTCTCTATTGTATCCATATAATTCGTCTGCAACGTTAATTACGCCACCTGCATTGATAACATAGTCTGGTGCATATACAATACCCATTTCATGAATGATGTCACCGTGACGATTTTCTTTTAATTGGTTATTTGCAGAACCTGCGATTACTTTTGCTTTCAGTTGTGGAATAGTTTCATCATTAACTGTTGCCCCTAGTGCACATGGTGCGTAAATATCACATTCAACACCGTAAATTTCATTTGGTTCAACTGCTGTCGCACCAAATTCTTCTACTGCGCGTTGTACAGCTTCTTTATTAATATCTGTAACGATTAATTTTGCTCCTTCAGCGTGTAAATGTTTGCATAGGTGATATGCTACGTTACCAACGCCTTGAACAGCAATTACTTTTCCTTCTAAATTATCTGTGCCGAAAGCTTCTTTCGCAGCTGCTTTCATACCACGATAAACACCATATGCAGTTACTGGAGATGGGTTACCAGAAGAACCGAATGATGGTGAAATCCCTGTTACAAAGTCAGTTTCTTCATGGATAATATCCATATCATCTACTGTTGTACCAACATCTTCAGCTGTAATGTAACGTCCGTTTAGCCCTTGAATGTAACGTCCTAATGCACGGAACATTGCTTCACTCTTATCCTTACGTGGATCACCGATAATCACTGTTTTCGCACCACCTAGGTTTAAACCAGCTGCTGCATTTTTGTATGTCATTCCTTTTGCAAGACGCAATGCATCTTCAATCGCCGCTTCTTCAGAATCATATGTCCACATTCTTGTTCCACCAAGAGCTGGTCCAAGTGTTGTATCATGAATTGCAATAATTGCTTTTAAGCCGGATTCTTTATCTTGACAAAATACTACTTGCTCATAATCATATTTTTCTAAGTATTCGAAGATTTCTAATGTCATTGTCGTTTCCTCCTAATATTTTACTCTTTTCGGTTTATTTTGAAGCAGTCGCAACTGCTAATGCTAATGAATATACTTTTGTTTCTGCTGAATCAGCACGAGATGTTAAAACAATCGGTGCTTTTGCACCAGCAATCATTGCTCCTACTTTCGCGTCCGCAAAGTAAACGAGTGATTTATATAGCACATTTCCAGCTTCAATTGTTGGGACGAGTAAAATGTCTGCCTTACCTACTACATCACTTACTATGCCTTTATGCTCTGCTGCAATTTGTGATACTGCATTATCTAAAGCAAGTGGTCCATCAACGATACAATTTTTGATTTGTCCGCGACGGTTCATTTGTGTTAACATCGCTGCATCAATTGTCGCCTGCATTGCTGGATTCACAACCTCTACTGCTGCAATTGGTGCTACCTTTGGCAACTCGATTCCTATTGCCCGGGCAACTTCTACAGTATTTTGTATAATAGCAGCTTTTTGTGTTGCATCAGGTGCAATGTTCATCGCTGCATCTGTAACAAAAATAAGACGATCGTAATTGGGAACTTCAAACGCTGCAACGTGTGAAAGTACGCTACCTTTGCGAAGTCCCCACTCTTTATTTAATACAGCTTTCAAAATATTTGCTGTAGGGATGTTTCCCTTCATAAGCACATCTGCTTCACCGTTTCTCACAGCTTTAACAGAAAGTTCTGCAGCCTCAACACTTGACTGTGCTGCAATCACTTCAATATGTTCTGAAGTTTGTAAGCTATGTTCTTGTAGCATTCCCATTATTTTTTCTTGATTTCCATATAGACGAAATTGAGCTAGTTGTAATTGGATTGCTTTTGCTATTGCTTCAATTACTTCATGATCTTCAGCTACTGCTACAGCTACAGTTTTTTTAGGTTGCCCTGTCGCTTGATCAATTAAGTGTTCTATCTTCATATTTTGTAATCAACCCTTTCCGTCGTCCCTCGTCTATTTATTAAGCAAATACCGTGCCAACTTTCAAAAGTGGTCTTACCAATAATGGAAACGCATTCAAAACGCAGTGAAATCCATACCTTTGAACGCAACAAAATATTCTGTCTCATTTTGTCACTTCTTGCATACCACGCAATAAATTGCATAGTATGCAATTTATTGCGTGCTTTTTTTTGCGCAGTCATATTTTTCTAGCTTGTAATATAAATTTCGAACGGAAATTCCTAATGCTTTTGCAGTTTTCGTTTTATTCCCATCAAATTTCTCTAAAAACTTATGAATAATATTCCCCTCAAACTCTGTCACTAAATGTTCAAGTAGCTTTTCTTCTAATTCAGGTAATAAGCTATTTTGTTTTAACTCCGACTGTTCTTCTTTATGTAAGGATGGTAAATGGTGTACATCAATGTATATCTCGTTATAATTCATAAAGATAATAGCTCGTCCTAAAATATTTTCAAGCTCCCTTACATTTCCCGGCCACTCATATGATTGTAGATAGGAAATAGCCGAATCGGTAAGTCCCTCTACATTCCGACCATAATCTTGGTTAATTTTTTGAATCAATCTTTCTGCAATTGCTGGTATATCTCCTTTACGCTGACGAAGAGAAGGAATTTGAATTGGAATTTTATTTAAGCGATAATATAAATCCTCTCTAAACGCTCCTTCTACAATAGCTTTTTCTAAATTTACATGTGTTGCTGCAATTACCCGAACATTAATAGGTATCGCTTTCGTCCCACCCACTTTTACAATTTCTTTTTCTTGCAACACACGAAGCAGTTTCGCTTGCGTATTTGCTGACAACTCTCCTATTTCATCTAAAAAGATACTACCATTATTCGCTTCCTCAAAGAACCCTCGTTTCCCGCCTCTTTTCGCACCAGAAAATGCACCTTCTTCATAACCGAATAATTCACTTTCTAACAATGTTTCAGAAATGGCCGCACAGTTCACACGGACAAACTTATTATATTTTCGATTACTCCCATTATGGATTGCATGCGCAAACAATTCTTTCCCTGTCCCAGATTCTCCGCGCAGTAATACTGTTGCTGGTGTATTTGCTCCAAGTTTCGCCTGTTCAATAGCTGCCGTTGTCTCATCTGAATTTCCGACAATATCGTCAAATGAATATTTTGCTTCTAATGTTCGAATAATTTGCCTTGCTCGATTCAATTCATTGGTTAACTTTTGAATTTCTGATACGTCACGAATTACACCAACGCTTCCTTTTAATATCCCATCAACGATAACTGGCGCTACATTTACAATTACATCACGCTTCTTTTGTCCAATCTTCATATGTATTCCGCGTACCGCCCTACGTGTTCGAAGTACTTTCATATGCATACTTTCGCCTTCTACAATATCTGTTGTAGCTGGCTTACCAATAATATCCTCTTCTTTTAAACCTGTTAATTTTGTATAAGCAGGGTTAATGACTAATCCTCTTCCCTTTTCATCTACGACTGAAATCGCTTCCTCTGATGAATTGATAATCGCCTCAAGTAACGTTTGAATCTCTTTTAAATCAGTAACTTCTTCCGCAAGATCTACAACTTCTGTAATATCTTTAAAAATCGCAAACGCTCCCTGTACCTCTCCTCCCTCTTTTAATATTGGAATACGCGTTGTTATAATTTTCTTTTCATTCTCTAACGTCAGCTCATGATTCACTTCTATTTGCTTCGTACGTATAATGCGAAGCAACTTACTTGTTGGAATCACTTCTAAAATATACTTCCCTATCGTCTCTTCTTTTTTATATCCGATAATACGCTCTGCACTTTTATTAAAGAGGCGCACTTGTCCCTCTCGATCTATTACAATCATACCGTCATGAGTAGAATTTAAAATTAATTCCCCTTGTTGTGTTTGTTCCTCTAACTTCCCAATTAACCCTTCCTTCTCATGCGCTAATCTCGTAACAATTTTTGCAATATCACCTGATATGAGAAGAGTATCTTTATGCTTTTTCTCTAGCAAAACTTTATGTAAGTCATTGTCACCTGTCATATCAAACATGACATCGATATGCATAGAAAGAAACGGAGTTACACTCTCTCCGACCGTAATCCCATATTCCTTAGCGATTTGTAAACCTTTCGCTATCGGATTCATATCAATAATTCCTATAATTTGAAATATATTCGAACTTTGTAGTAGTTTCAGCAGTGTGCTTCCACCTTCACCTGCACCGACAATTAAAGCCTTTTGTTTCATATATTACACTTCCTCTCGAAGTATCTCTGCAAAATTTTTCACATCCTTATCATACTCGTTCAGCAACCTCTTGACAAACCCCCTTTTTATATAACATCATTAAAATATATGAAATAATCTGAAAAGGAGCGTTATATATGCAGCGTTACCTTGCTCTATTATTAGCACTCATCCCTATTTCATTAGCTGTGCTCGGCATTAAGTTAATGAGAGATACTGTATTCGGGATCCTGTTCCCTCCAATCTCTATACTATGGTTACAATTTTTAATCGGCGTCCTCAGCTTCGCGCTCGGGTTTTACATCTTTGGCGGCTTCGTCTTACACCGAGACCGTAAACGAAATAAAGTACAAGCTCGCTTTAGAAGATAAAGTGAAACTTTAATCAGTGGGGGTTCTGTCCATCCCCCACTGATTATGAGCCCACACCAATCGGNNCAAATAGCGGGATAAAAAATGAGACCTTTATATTAGGTCTCATTTTTTATCGGCAATAAAGTTCTTGCTGTTTCAGGATAATCGGTAATAATCGCCGAAATATTCATATCAAAATATTTACGCATAAGTGTTTCTTCATTTATTGTATAGGGGCGAACCTCTATACCACTTTCCATCGTTAGTTCGGCAATGGAATCTTGAAGATAACGATAATTAGGATGTACTGCTGTAGCACCCATTTTTTTCGCATACGCCCACGGGCTATGTAACCCTTCGCGATATAAAATTGCTGTTTGAATATCAGGAGCCATCATATGACATCGCTTCATGCTATAATGATTAAAAGAAGAAAAAATAATTCTGTCCTCTAAACTAAACTTACGTACAAGTATTATAACCTCTTCTTCTAAACCTCTGTATGAAATTTTATTATTTTTAAGTTCAATATTAAGTAGCAATTGCGTTTTTTCAAGCCATTCTAATACCTCTTCTAGAAGGGGTATTTTGCAAAAACCTACTTTATCACCAAATTTATAACTCGCATCTAACTTACATAAATCCTCATATAAATAATTTCGAACCGCACCTTCTCCATCTGTTGTCCGGTTCACCGTTTCATCATGAATGACGACAACCTTTCCATCTTTCGTTAATTGAACATCAAGTTCAATTCCATCTGCTCTAAAAGACTCAGCCGCTTCAAACGAAATCATTGTATTTTCTGGGTATGTTCCCGCTGCACCACGATGTGCAAATATAAGAGTCATCCTCACTCCCCCAATCTTATGCTATACTATACGAAAAAGGAGGTACTTCTATGAGACCATTACAAATTTCTCCAGACACTGCAATTCACTTATCAAAAGCGTTAGGTGTCCCGCTCGAACAACTCATGCATATGCCACAACACATTTTAATTCAAAAGCTAGTTGAATTAGAAAAACAAAAGAAAAACGAAGAATAATATGGTCCTGTTTTGCAGGGCTTTTTATTATAATCTATTATATCATGGATGACTTCCCCACTAAAATCCTTTAACGAACATGCTGTGATCCGATTTACTCTTTCCTTCAATAGGAGTAATTGCTATAGGAGTAATAATTATTTCTACTATATAAATTGTATTTAAATATGTTATATTCATATTATTATGAAATTTCACTTCAAATTTATCCTAATAACAAAATAAAAGACCAACAAGTTTTTAAACTCATTAATCTTTTATAAAACATTTATTTTGAATACACTAGTAGCTTAACTACTCTCAGCTAGCCTTATGTTCAAGCCTTAGCTTATCTGCAACCATTGCGATGAATTCGGAATTCGTAGGTTTTGCTTTTGACATTGATACGGTATAGCCAAATAGGGACGAAATAGAATCAATATTCCCACGGCTCCAAGCTACTTCAATTGCGTGACGGATTGCACGCTCGACACGGCTCGCTGTTGTATTATATTTCTTTGCGATATCTGGATACAATACTTTCGTAATAGATCCTAACAATTCGATATCATTATACACCATAGAGATCGCTTCTCGTAAATACATATATCCTTTAATATGAGCAGGTACACCAATTTCATGAATAATACTCGTAATGCTTGCATCTAAGTTTTTCGGTTTTCCATCTACTGTTGTTGCTGATCGGAAAGATGGCAGTGGACGTTTAATAGTAGCGTTCACCTTACCACTTACTTGACGAATATGGTTCGTTAAATTCTCCATATCAAATGGTTTTAATATGAAATATGAAGCACCTAAGTCAACTGCTTTTTTCGTCACATCTTCTTGTCCAAATGCTGTTAACATAATTACGTTAGGTTGTCTTAACCTTTCAATATGTCGCATTTTCTCTAACACAGCTAAACCATCTAAATGTGGCATAATAATATCTAAAACGAGTACATCAGGCTGCTTATCTTTTAATAAATTTAAACACTCTTGACCATTATAAGCAGTTCCGATTACTTCCATATCATCTTGAGCAGCAACATAACTCTCTAGCATTGATACTAATTCTTTATTATCATCCACAAGACATACTTTAATTTTCTCCACAGCTTTTCCTCCCTTACCGAATCGATTCTCCGACATGTGTATCCTTCTAGGCTACATGAATTGTTCGACAATTGTGTGAAAATTCCCTTTTAAAGTTTGTTACTTTCCGATAAAATCACAAAAAAATATGTTTATCGTTCATTTATTTCCTTTCGCAACACATTCCATCATAGAATTACAACGAAACGTTCAACCCTTTCCTTATATTTTACAACAAAAAACAGCTCTTGCGGAGCTTTTACAAAATTTCAATGAATTTTTCAAAAGAAAAGCGAGCTAATATATTAGCTCGCTTTTCTTTCTTGGTCATAAATATTAATACCAGCCTCATGTAACATCCATTCAATATGAACACCATATCCTGATGTTGGATCATTTACAAATACATGTGTAACGGCACCAATTACTTTTCCATTTTGTACAATCGGGCTTCCGCTCATTCCTTGTACGATACCACCTGTTTTCGCTAATAAACGCTTATCAGTTACTTTTATTACCATACCCTTTGTAGCTGGAAACTTTTGAGGAACTGTACTAACAATTTCAATATCAAATGCCTCTACTTTATCTTGATTAATAACTGTTAATATTTTTGCAGGTCCTTCTTTTACTTGATGAGATAATGCGATTGGCATCGCTTTATCCATAATACCGTTTGTCATATTTGCATTTAATTTCCCAAAAATACCATACGGGCTATTTATTGTAATATTACCAATCACTTCACGATTTGGTGAGAACCTTGCTAATTTCTCCCCTGGATTCCCATGACTACCTCTTTCAATTGATGTAACTGTCGAGCGCATAATTTGCCCATCCTCGACTTGAATCGGCTTTTTTGTATCATTATCAGAAATGACATGACCAAGCGCTCCATATTTCTTAGAATCCGGATGAACAAATGTCATTGTTCCGATTCCAGCTGCCGAATCACGAATATATAAACCAATTCGATAAGACGATTCCCCGCTATCTTTTTGTGGTGTTAACTTTGTGCGAATATATTTCCCATCCCTTAATAAAACAAGATTAAGCGGTTCACCCGTTTCTCCACTACTATGAATAAACGGTGCTACATCGCTCATCCTTTCAATTGTTTTACCATTAATTTCAGTAATCATATCCCCAATTTGCACACCAGCTGTTTCACCAGGAGATATTTTCCCCTTTTCAGTTTGAATTAAATGATGGCCTACAACAAGTACCCCTTTTGTGTTCAACTTTACACCAATCGATTGCCCACCTGGAATTACTTTAAAATTTTTTAATACTTTCACATTTACTTTTTTCACTGGAAAACCAGCAAGTTGAAACACCATATCAGCTTCACCATTTTGGTGAGAATTTACCGTTAGCCCTTGTTCTTGTCCATTTGAACTTACTGTAAATACATTACGATTCGTAGATGAAGCTTCAAAAACTGGTAATGACGCTATTTCTGATTGTTGTCCTTCAAATACAACAAGTTGCTTCGGAGACGAAACAAACGTTCGAAGCGGTTTAAAACATCCAATAAAAACTAAAGAAACAAGGAGACAAAGACCTATTAATTTTCGAAATCTTTCTAATTTCAATTTGTTCACTCTCCTCGCTCCTACCCCACATTCAGCCTTTTGGCTTCACTTTTTAATCTCTCCTTGCAGTGCTTTATTTATAACCGGAAGAATTAAGAAATCATCATTTGAGAAAAAAAGCTATCCATTACTGGATAGCCTCTGCTGTCTGTTTAAAATGATGTGCTTGCGTAAGTAACTCTTTCGCATGTTCCGTCGTTAAATCTGTAATTTCCACACCCGAAATCATTCGAGCAATTTCTGTTACTTTATCATCTGTACTCAACACCGTAACAGATGTTATCGTTCGATCATTCGCCACCTGTTTTCGAATAAATAAATGTGAGTCTGCCATTGAAGCTACTTGAGGTAAGTGCGTAATACAAAGTACTTGCGAGTTTACTGATACACGGTAAATTTTTTCAGCAATAGCCTGTGCAACTCGACCACTCACACCCGTATCCACTTCATCAAAAATAACAGATGCAACACCTTGATGCTTAGAAAAAATGCTTTTTAAAGCTAAAATAATACGGGATAACTCTCCGCCAGAAGCGACCTTTGAAAGTGGCTTTAATGGTTCACCTGGGTTCGTTGAAATATAAAACTCCACATGATCGTAGCCGTCTGCCGTAAGTTTCACCGGTATTCCTTCCACAAGAGGTTCTTCTGCGCTTCCTTTCCTCTTCATAATTCTCACTTCAAATTTCGTTTTTTCCATATATAATTCTTTTAATTCTTGATGAATCGCACTTGTAAGACAATCTGCAAGCTCATAGCGCATATTGCTTAACAACATTGCTTCTTTTAAAATTATACCTTCTAATTCCCTTAATTGTTTCTTCGTCGTTTCAATATGCACATCTTTATTTTCAATCGTAAAAATTTCTTGTTCAATTTTATCAGCATACGCTAAAATCTCTTCTACAGTATTTCCATACTTTCTCTTTAACATACGGATTTCATTTAAACGTGTTTCAATCTCATCTAGACGGTTTGGATCATATTCCATCATATCAAGCTTTTCTCTAAGTTGATACGCAACTTCTTCTAATAAGTAATAACTATTTGCAATTGAATCATGACTCTCTTGATATGCTTCATTTAAGTGCGTAATGCTCTCCATTTGTCCCATTGCATTTCTTACATGATCTAACCCTTGTCCGTCAGCACTTAATGAACGATATGCATCACCTAACGCTTTATAAATCTTTTCAAAATTAGAGATCTTTAATCGTTCCTCAGTTAACTCATGTTCTTCGTCCATCTTTAAATCCGCCTTACGGATTTCTTCATGCTGGAATTGAATTAAATCTAAGCGATGGGCCATTTGTTGTTCATTTTCACTTAAAGATTTCAATTGTTTTTTTAATTTCTCATAGTCAGCGTATACATTTTGATATATATCTAACTGTTTGACAATACGCTCTCCATCAAAATGATCCAGCAAAAACAGATGACGTTCTTCATTCATTAAATCTTGTGTTTCATGCTGCCCATGAATATCGACAAGCGTTTTTCCAATCTCTTTTAATATGCTAAGCGTAACAAGTTTCCCATTTACACGACATACACTCTTTCCGTTTGCAGCGATATCACGCTTTAAGATAATCATGCTGTCTTCTATTTCTATATCCAACTCTTCTGCCTTTTCAATACATGGATGCTTATCATCCTCTACATAAAATAGCCCCTCTATCTCAGCTTTTTCTGTTCCGTATCGAACAAATTCTGCTGAACCACGGCCACCAACAAGCAAACTAATCGCATCAATAATAATCGATTTTCCGGCGCCTGTTTCACCACTTAAAACCGTTAATCCTTTTTGAAAAGAAATATTTAATGCTTCAATAATAGCAAAGTTTCTAATCGATAATTCCGATAACAATGCTCCATTCACCTCGTTATAAACTAATCCCCTACTAAGGGCTTTTCTCAATTCTTTATTCAAATAGTCATACTATATGTTTGTATGCACTCTTCCAACCCGCTCCATTGTACCAAACATTTGTTTCACGGGTCAATCCACCTATTTTCTAACTTTATTCAAACAAAATATTATATTGCAATTAAAAATTCATATTTTAAACCAATAAAAATATCTTGTTTGCTTTCCACTTTACAGAGGAAAGCAAACAAGATTTCTTTGTTACAGCATATTTAAGAAACGATTAGAGACAACCCCTGTATCCTCAGGTGTACGGCAAATAATTAAGCAAGTATCATCACCACAGATGGTTCCGATGATCTCATCCCACTCTAAATGATCAATAAGTGCTCCAAGTGAATGAGCGTTACCAGGCAATGTTTTTAGCACAAGCATATGTCCTGCCGTGTCTAATTTTACAAATGAATCCACTAGATTTCGTTTTAATTTTTGTAACGGATTAAATCGTTGATCTGCTGGCAAGCTATACTTATAGCGGCCATCATGTAATGGCACCTTCACTAAGTGCAATTCTTTAATATCACGCGATACTGTTGCTTGCGTTACATTAAATCCCTCATTACATAAAATATCAACTAATTCATCTTGTGTTTCAATTTCTTTGTTCGCAATAATTTCCCTGATTTTAATATGGCGCTGACCTTTATTCATACATTTGCACCTCACACTATCTCTTACCATAGTTTAAACATTGGTATACTTCACTTATTTATGTTAACTTATAATTCGTTACTTGTACACAATTGTTTTTACAATCATTATACAATTACAACAAAAAGGAAAGGTGCTGTCCCAAAAGCTCCTTTAAATGAATAAAACCCACGGATAAAATTTATTTTCTCCGTGGGTTTTATTATTTTTCCGCTTGTTTGAGGAAGTTGTGGGCTATCGCGACAAGAATAGATTTTTTGCGTATAAGCGTAGAGGATCACTTTTGTCATCATTTTTGGATGATACGAACTGCGACCACCACCTTGATAGCGAGAGAAAAATAGCTCGTCACTGACTTGTTCCACCATCTCATGAATAAATCTTACCACATGATCTTCAGGAATCAAATCGCTATAATCCAGTGGTAGAATCAATTGTCCCGTGTTATAATGAATGAAAGTAGCTGAATGGTTACTTATAAAAAAATCGCCTCCTATTTTTGTTGGTTTGATCACTTACAATTATACAGGATAAGGCGATTTTTTTGTACGCAAAAAAAGGCCACCCATAAGTCGGTGAAACCGACTTATGGGATAGCCCCTTTTCCTTTTTGTTTTAGAACGTCATGCGCTTCTGTAACAACTTGCTCAATAGAAACTGGAGAATGATTTTCGCCATTCTCACGTTCACCATACCATTTTAGATGAACTAAAAATTCAATATTACCATCTCCACCCGTAATTGGTGAGAATGTTAAACCTTCTACATCATAGCCTTCTTTTAAAGCAAAATCGACAATCATTTCTACGACAGCCTCATGTACTTTTTTATCACGAACAATGCCTTTTTTCCCAACCTGCTCTCTTCCAGCTTCAAACTGCGGCTTAATTAACGCTGCTACATCACCATTAGGCATAAGCATTGTTTTTAAAACTGGCAGTATTAGTTTTAATGATATAAATGAAACATCGATACTAGCAAATTGCGGTAAACCACGCTCTAAGTCTGCTGGTGTCACGTAACGGAAATTTGTACGTTCCATTACGACAACACGCTCATCTTGACGCAATTTCCACGCCAATTGATTATATCCTACATCTAATGCATAAGATAATTTCGCTCCATTTTGAAGCGCACAATCTGTAAAGCCACCAGTTGATGAACCAATATCTATCATAACTTTATCTTGTAAATCTAGATGAAATGTCTCCAATGCCTTTTCAAGTTTATAACCACCACGGCTTACATACGGCATAACTTGTCCCTTCACCGTAATCTCAGTATCTTGTGGGATTTTCTCTCCTGGCTTATCAAGTCTCATCTCATTCCCATATACGAGTCCGGCCATAATAGCGCGCTTTGCTTTCTCACGTGTTTCTATAAGCCCTCGCTCTACTAATAGTACATCTACTCTTTCTTTTTTCACACTCATTTGTTACGCCCTTTTTTGTTTTGATGGAATCATTGTATGAATACGGTCTACAACAGCATCTGTCGTTAAACCAATTTCTTCTAATAATTTTGTTACACTTCCGTGCTCTATGAAGCGGTCTGGAATACCCATTCGTTCAATTAATGTACTATGGTATCCATTCTCAGACGCAAATTCAACTACTCCCGTTCCAAAGCCACCGATTAAACAAGCTTCTTCAATCGTTAAAATCGGTATATTCTTTCCTAAGAGATCATGCAAATATGCTTCATCCATTGGTTTAATAAAGCGAGCATTCACTACTTTCACTGAAACTCCAGCCTTTTCAAGACGCTCAGCTGCTTCCATTGCCATTGGTATTGTCGTACCAAACGTTAAAATAGCCGCTTGTGTACCTTCTTGTAACGTTTCCCATGTACCGATTGGAATCGCCTTTAATTCTTCATCCATATGAACACCAAGTCCATTACCGCGCGCATAACGTAAAGCGATCGGTCCATCTTCGTATTGCATCGCCGTATATACTAAATGTTGCCCTTCATTTTCATCTTTCGGCATCATCAACACAATATTCGGCAAGTGACGTAAAAATGAGATGTCAAATACACCTTGATGTGTTTCACCATCTGCCCCTACTAATCCAGAGCGATCTATTCCAATGAAAACATTTAAATTTTGACGGCATATATCATGAACAACTTGGTCATATGCTCTTTGTAAAAATGTTGAGTAAATCGCTAAAAATGGCTTCATCCCTTGCGTCGCCATACCTGCTGCCATTGTTGTAGCATGCTGCTCTGCAATACCTACATCAATCATACGATCTGGGAATTCTTTTTGGAATTTCTCTAGTTTCGATCCAACAGGCATTGCAGGCGTAATGGCAACGATTCGCTCATCTTTTCTCGCTAGCTTAAGCACTGTTTCACTAACAACAGCACTCCATGCTGGTGCAACTTCCTTCGGTTTAACGAAGTCACCTGACTCAATTTTATATGG
Source organism: Bacillus cereus (assembly GCA_002578045.1). Lineage (GTDB taxonomy): Bacteria > Bacillota > Bacilli > Bacillales > Bacillaceae_G > Bacillus_A > Bacillus_A cereus_AK. The sequence continues at coordinate 8,281 of NUMR01000090.1, read as the reverse complement.
TCCTGTTCCATGCCAAGTTCCAATAACATCACTCTCAGCTGGCTTGTAACCTTTTCCTTTTTTCGTAATCACATGAACAAGTACTGGGCCTTTTGTTTTCTTTGCATACTGCAACGTTTCAAATAACTTCTCATAATCGTGCCCATCGACTGGACCTAAATATGTAAAGCCTAACTCTTCAAAAAAGACGCCTGATACTAGTAAATACTTAAGACTATCTTTTATTTTCTCTGCTGTCGCAGCCAATTTCCCGCCCACTGCTGGAATTTTCTTTAATATATACTCCAGTTCATCTTTTACCCAATGGTATTTTCCTGCGGTACGTAAACGCCCCAGCACATTATGAAGCGCGCCAACATTTGGTGCAATTGACATTTCATTATCATTCAAAATAACAATCATGTCTGTTTTTTCATGCCCAATATGGTTCAATGCCTCTAAAGCCATTCCGCCTGTTAAAGCACCATCTCCAATAATTGGTATAACATATTCTTTCGTTTTCTTTAAATCACGTGCTAGAGCCATTCCCATTGCAGCAGATAGCGATGTCGAGCTATGCCCAGTTTCCCATACATCGTGCTCACTCTCGCAACGTTTTGGGAAACCACATAGACCTTGATATTGCCTTAATGTGCCGAATTCTTTCGCACGCCCTGTTAAAATTTTATGTACATAGGATTGATGTCCTACGTCCCATAAAAATTTATCTTTCGGACTATCAAATAATTTATGCAGAGCAATTGTGAGTTCTATTACACCTAAATTAGGTGCAATATGTCCACCTGTTTGAGAGAGCTCTTCAATTAAAAACTTACGAATATCCTCACTCAATCCCTCTAGTTCACTGATAGACATATCTTTCAAAAAACTAGGGTTTTGAATTTGCGTTAGATCCACATGGATCACTCACTTTCATTTCATAATCTGTCAACATGTCAAATATTATAGGAAATATTTACACAACACAAGAAATTCTCTTTTTTATTTTTATCTTATCCTGCTATTAACTAGTCTATTGTGCCCTACTCCTATCATAAACCATATTTCCTTAGGCGATGAAAAAAATAACCGCTAACACAAAGTGATAACGGCAATGTAATCCACATATATTTTTGCCAATAACAAAAAAAGAAAAACCTTTTCCTACATTTATATCATAAAATGATAAATGACTCAACAAATGAAAATGCTATTATATTAGTTATTACGTTTTGCAATCAAATCACAAATAGATAGTAAATATTCATCTTGTAATTGCAAAGAACTAATCGCATCTTTTGCTTTTGCAATTGTTTCCTCCAAAATAGATTTCGCTCTATCTATAGTAAATAACGTCGTATAGGTGCTCTTTTCATTAGAAACATCACTACCAATCGGCTTTCCAATCTCTTCTTCGGTTCCTTCTACATCTAAAATATCATCTCGAATTTGGAAAGCTAGGCCGATATTTTTCGCAAACGCAAGTAACTTTTCTTCCTGCTCTTCTGTGGCATCAGAAAGTATCGCCCCTGCAAGTACAGCAAACTCAAGCAGTTTCCCGGTCTTATGCTTATGGATATACTCCAATTCATCAATTGTAAGCCGTTTCCCTTCCGCTTCTATATCTGCTACTTGTCCGCCAACCATTCCTTCTGGTCCTGCTGCTTTTGCAAGTTCAAGCACAAGTCTTACTTTTTTTTCAGCAGAGATTTCTTTTTGTTCATATACCATAATAACTTGAAAAGCATACGTCAACAAACCATCTCCTGCTAAAACTGCCATCGCTTCACCAAATACTTTATGATTTGTGGGCTTTCCTCTTCTTAAATCATCATCATCCATACAAGGTAAATCATCATGAATTAACGAGTATGTATGGATCATTTCAAGAGCACAAGCTGCACCTACTCCAAGATTTCTTTCTTTCCCAAACGCTTGTAATGTTGCAAATAAAAGTAACGGGCGGAGACGTTTTCCACCCGCTTCCAAAGAATATGCAATCGCTTCACGAAGTACATTTGGACATTGTAATTCATTTGCATAGCTTACAAGTTTCTCTTCCACGAAAGTTTTACTTTCTTTCAAAAAAGTATCAAAAGCGATCGTCACTATGCTTCATCTCCTAAAGCAGTAAACGGTTCAAGCGCTCCATCTTCCCCAAGAATAACTGCCATTTGTTCTTGTACACTCTTCAACTTCTCATCACAAAGCTTAGATAATTCCATACCTTCTTTAAAATAAGAGATTGCTTCTTCTAAAGGTACGTCACCTTGCTCTAGCTTAGAAACGAGATGCTCAAGTTGCGAAATTGCCTCTTCAAAGCTTAATTTATTTTCCATTATTCAATTCACGCTCCTCTATGCCTGATACCCTACAATCTAGTATTCCATCTTGTAATTGAACTGAAACAGCATCTCCAAGGCTGACATCTTTCACGCTTTTTAACACTTGCTTCTCTTCATCATATACAAGCCCGTACCCTCTCATCATGACTTGAAGCGGACTTAACGCTTCAAGTTTTTGAGCAGCTCTTACAAAGGCAAATTCTTTCGTTTGAAGTAACGTTTTCATTTCACGTTGCAGTTGCTTTTGTAACGTTTCAATCGCTATCTTCGTTTGTATAATTTTTTGAGACGGGTGGTGCTTCTCTAAATAAAATGAAAGCTGTTTTAACTGATTCGCTTTTTTATCAATATAGCGCTCTTTCGCTAAAACAAGCTGTTCTAATGCTCTATCTAATTGTTCTTCCTTTTGTTCATATACTTGTCTTGGATAACGGAACGCATAAGATTTCTGCAATACTTGCAGTTTTTCTTCTTTTTTATGTACCAACTCTCTCATTGCTCTTTGCAATCTCAGAGTTCTTTGCAATACCTTTTCTTGTAACTCTATAATGTTCGGTGCCGCCAGTTCAGCTGCTGCAGTCGGTGTTGGCGCACGTAAATCTGCAACAAAATCTGCGATTGTAAAATCTGTTTCATGGCCTACCGCCGAAATAATAGGAATTTCACTCTTAAAGATTGCTCTTGCAACCATTTCCTCATTGAAAGCCCATAATTCTTCAATAGAACCTCCACCACGTCCAACAATTAATACATCTATATCTCCCATTTTATTCGCTATACGAATTGCTTGTACAATTGAGGGAGCTGCTGACTCCCCCTGTACAAGTACTGGAAATACAATAATATTCCCAATTGGATAACGACGTTTAATCGTTGTTATAATATCACGAATCGCTGCTCCTGTTGGCGACGTAATCACACCTATTGTTTTAGCGTAAGGAGGGATTGTTTTTTTATAAACTTGAGAAAACAATCCTTCTTCCTCTAAACGAACTTTTAATTGTTCGTAAGCTAAATGCAAATTTCCGATTCCGTCAGGTTGCATGTCTTGAATATAAATTTGATAAGAACCGCTCGCCTCATAAACAGAGATTTTCCCTTTTACAAGTACCTTCATCCCATTTTCAGGCCTGAATTTAATATTACGATTATAACCCGCAAACATAACAGCTGCGATTCTTGCATTTTCATCTTTCAATGTAAAATACATGTGACCACGGCTATGATTTTTAAAGTTAGAAATTTCACCTTTTAACCAAACAGACTGCAAATGCGGATCATATTCTATTTTTGTTTTTATATAGCGTGTTAATGCTGTAACGGTTAAATATTGTTTCTCCATTTCTCTCTCCTCATAGCCGATTCAAATTATTTACAAACGACACCTGCACGCTTAGCAGATTCAACAGTATTATGAAGAAGCATTGTAATCGTCATTGGGCCAACACCTTTTGGCACAGGTGTAATGTAACCTGCAACATCTAACACGTTGTCAAAGTCAACATCACCACAAAGCTTGCCTGTTTCTAGTCGATTCACGCCAACGTCAATTACAACCGCTCCTTCTTTTATATAATCAGCTGTTACCATTTTAGGTCGTCCAACAGCTACGATTAAAATATCAGCTAACTTCGATAATTCTTTAATATTTTGCGTCTTAGAATGACAATATGTGACAGTTGCATTTTCATTTAAGAACAATTGCCCCACCGGTTTGCCGACAATATTACTTCTTCCAATTACTACAACATGTTTTCCCGAAATATCAAGATTCGTTTCTTTTACTAATTCTACAATACCATGCGGTGTACATGGAAGGAATGTATCTTGTCCCGTCATCATACGTCCCACGCTGATTGGGTGAAATCCATCTACATCCTTTTTTGGTGAAATTCTTTCAATGATAGCTTTTTCTTCAATATGTTTTGGTAAAGGTAATTGCACTAATATACCATTAATGCGGTCATCGCCATTTAAGCGATCGATTTCAGCAAGCAAACGTTCCTCAGTAATTGTTTCAGGAAGTTCAATTAACTTTGAATAAATCCCTACTTGTTCACAACCTTTTTCTTTTCCTTTTACGTAAGAACGAGATGCTGGATCTTCTCCAACTAAAATAACTGCTAATCCTGGTACAATCCCTTGCTCTTTCAATTTTACAACTTCTTCTTTTAATTGTGCTCGTTTTTTCTCCGCAACTTCATTTCCTTTGATGATTACTGCTACCATTTTAAAATTCCCCCTTAAAGAAATTACAGTGTATCTTTTATATTAGATAAAACGCCGTTAATAAAACGACGAGATTCCTCATCCCCAAATGTTTTAGCAATTTCAATTGCCTCGTTAATTGTTACATTGTGTGGAATTTCTTCTATATATTTCATTTCATACACAGCTACACGTAAAATACTGCGATCAACAATACTAATACGCTCCAGCTTCCACTTTTTTAAGTTTTGACGAATTGCTTCATCAATTGCTTCTTTATTTTCTACAACACCTACAACAAGTGATTCTAAAAACTCATTTGTTTCTTCACCTTCATCTAGCGTGTTTTCCACCGCTACCTTCGGTTCTAATTCACCTGTAATATCCATTTGATATAATGCTTGCATAGCTCTTTCTCTAGCCGTCCTACGTTTCATTGTAACTCTCCTTTATGCTTCAAGTCTTTCCTTATACTTTGTTATATTATTATAATTTATAAGCCGTCAATTCACTTACTCTTGCAGTTTTCATTGATTTTTCAACCTTATAATACAATGATAATAACACAATTTATCGTTTCACACACGGGTTACAAAGCTGAAAAATAATAAAAAGATTAACTTCAAGTTTCATATCTTATCACAATGTACGTTTTTTGGAAAAACGAAACATTTTCTTTTTTGTTTCTTTTTTTGAAATAGTATAATAATTAGATGGTTTTAATTTGTGAAGAAATGAAACGATAAAAAAGATGCCTATGTTACTAGGCACCTTTTTCATTCTTACACTGGTTCGATTTCTGTTTTTTGTGTTTCGAATGTTACGCCAACGATGTGAACATTCACTTCTTTTGGCTCAAGTCCTGTCATTGTAAAGAGTGCTTGGCGAATATTGTCTTGAATCTTTTGTGCAACAACTGGAATTGCTACGCCAAAATACATTACAACATAAAGGTCAACGATAATATCTTCATTTGCTAATTCAACCTTTACACCTTTACCATGATTTTTCTTACCTAACTTCTCAACAACATCTGTAGCAAAATTACCTCGCATTGCCGCTACACCTTCTACCTCAGCAGCTGCAATACCTGCGATCACTTCAATTACTTCTGGTGCAATTTCTACTTTACCAAGAGTTGTATCTTGCCCCATATCTAACATATGTTCAGCCATGAAAAAAACCTCCTTTAATGTATCACTGCGTCATAAGTTCATGCTCTTCCAAAAATTTCGTATTAAACTCACCTTTTACAAAATCCGGATGATCTAGCAATTGTAAATGGAACGGGATGGTCGTATGTACACCCTCAATGACAAATTCACTAAGCGCTCGCTTCATTTTTGCAATTGCCTCTTCACGTGTTTTTCCGTGAACAATTAATTTAGCAACCATCGAATCATAAAAAGGCGGAATTGAATATCCCGGATAGACAGCTGAATCGACGCGAATACCAAATCCGCCTGGTGGTAAGTACATTTCTACTTTACCTGGAGATGGCATGAATTTTTTGGCAGGGTTTTCCGCATTAATTCGACATTCAATTGCCCAACCATTAAATTGTACTTCTTCTTGCTGTAACGATAACTTTTCTCCAGAAGCAATCCGAATTTGCTCTTTAATTAAGTCCATTCCTGTTACCATTTCCGTAACCGGATGCTCAACTTGAATTCTCGTATTCATCTCCATGAAATAAAAGCTTTTCGTTTTATATTCATAAATAAACTCAACCGTACCAGCACCTGTATAATCAACTGCTACCGCCGCTTTAACTGCTGCTTCACCCATCCGCTTGCGAATATTTTCATCAAGTGCAGGTGATGGACTTTCTTCTAATAGTTTTTGCAAACGGCGCTGAATTGTACAATCACGCTCTCCTAAATGAATGGCATTTCCGTGTGTATCTGCCATTATTTGAATCTCAACATGGCGGAAATCTTCAACGTACTTTTCTAAGTATACACCAGGGTTCCCAAAAGCGGTACTAGCTTCTTGCTGTGTAATTTGAATTCCTTTTACAAGTTCTTCTTCATGGCGCGCAACACGAATACCTTTTCCGCCGCCACCTGCAGTCGCTTTAATAATAACTGGATATCCAATTTGATTTGCAAGCTCGATCGCTTCTTCGGTATTTTTAATAATCCCTTGTGAACCTGGTACAATCGGAACCCCTGCTTCTTTCATTGTATCACGAGCAACGTCTTTTGTGCCCATCTTTGAAATAGCTTCTGGACTTGGACCGATAAAAATTAAGTTACATTCACGGCATAACTCTGCAAAGTCTGCATTCTCCGCTAAAAATCCGTATCCCGGATGAATAGCATCGCAGCCCGTTAACTTCGCAACGCTAATAATGTTTGTCAAATTTAAATAGCTTTCTTTCGAAATCGTTGGTCCTACACAATACGCCTCATCTGCAATTTGTACGTGAAGTGACTCTTTATCTGCTTCTGAATAAATTGCAACTGTTTCAATATCCATTTCTTTACAAGCACGAATAATTCGTACAGCAATTTCCCCACGATTGGCTATTAATACTTTTTTTATCATCACAAAGACTCCCTTATTACGCTTTTACAAGAAATAGCGGTTGTCCATATTCAACAAGCTGTCCGTTATTAACAAGAATCTCAACGATTTCGCCCTCTACATCTGCGTCAATTTCGTTAAATAACTTCATAGCCTCAACAATACATACGATAGAATCTTTCGATACTCTGTCCCCAACACTTACATATGGAGGTGTATCAGGTGAAGATGAAGCATAGAATGTACCTACCATCGGTGATGTAATTTTATGCAAGTTTTCATTTTGAACAGCTTTTTTCTCTTCTTGATTTGATGCTTCTACTTGTGCTGCCGCTACTGTTGTTTCAACTTCAACAGGTGCTGTTGGTTGCATAGCTTGTTTCGCTACAGGTGCTTGCACAGCAACAACTTCATTAGCACGCTTTTTCATTTTAATTGTTGTACCGTCTTTTTTGTATTCAAATTCATCAATATTAGAGCTATCAATTAATTTAATTAATTCACGAACTTCTTGAATTTTAAACATGTAAAATCCACTCCCATACTCTTGTTTGTCCCGTTTTTACAGATTCTCATCACTACAACTAGATTGACTGCAAAAATACGATGTATTCTATTAGAAAATTCACTTCATTTACTAATAGAAATATTTACTATTCCCATCTTACGATAAATTTTTTAAACATTCCAATTTATATTTCTTTATAATAAATTGAAACTCCTGTAAAAATATTATTCCACTAAAAAAATTATTACCTAGTAATAATACCAAGTTTCACACGAAATTGGCAAGACCACTTCCTAAAAAACATTCTTTACTTTTTCAAAACGTTACACAGTAAACACATCATTCCCTCCCCACTCTTCACCTCATCTATAGCCAATAACATATTTTCACCAAATATTTTTTTGTTTACATGCCGTTCATCATTCCTTCATATAAGAATAGTATATTCAAAGTGTAGAAAATATATTGTATTGAGGTGTGGACATATGATATGGCTCATTCTCTTCTTACCTGCCGTAATGGTCTGGGCATTCGTTCTCTTCATCCACGTTAAATCCGAAAAAAGTAATCATCCTTACCATGAACCGATAATCTTTTACTCACAATCTATTTCTCCATTCCGAGTTGAACATAGTAAAAACAACTACAGAGACGAAATAGAAAAGGGGCTGTCCCAAAAGCCCCTTTAAAATAATAAAACCCACGGAGAAAA
>NUMR01000008.1 GCA_002578045.1 Bacillus cereus | reverse complement strand
TAAATATACTATACGAGGGGTATATGGATATGAAAAAGAAGAAAATAATTAAGTATATTTTAGTTGTTATAATGATTTGCGCCGTGTATGCGGGGTTTTTACAATATAACATCTATAAGCATGGGCATATGAATGCAATTGAAGATGCTGATTATATAATTGTACTAGGCTCCAAAGTAAATGGAACAAAACCTTCTTATTCATTGCAATATCGTATTGATAAAGCAGCTGAGTATTTAAAATCACATGAGAAAACAATCGCTATTGTATCTGGAGGAAAAGGAAAAGGGGAAGATATTTCGGAAGCATTAGCAATGAAAAAAGGGTTAAAGAAGCAAAATATTGCAGAAGACCGCATTATAATGGAAGACAAATCGACGAACACAGATGAAAATATTATATTCTCAAAACCGTTAATTCCAGCAAATATGAAAAAAGGTATGATCGTAACAAACGATTTCCATATGTTTAGAGCGAAAAAAATAGCAGCAAAACAAGGTTTACAATTAGAAGGTCTTCCTGCCAAAACACCGAAGTCAATCATCATTCCATCGAATATACGAGAGTATTTAGCGATTACACAATATTGGTTGATGAATCGAATATAGTGAAAGTGATCCCGCCTAAAATTTTAGGCGGGATTTATTTGGAGGAAAACCTTACAAATATGTCACGTTCGTGAAAGGTAAAGAGATAGTTTCTCAAGTGGATTCCTGACATAATGAAGATAACAAAAAACAGTAGAGGTGAATCGTATGAAAGGAAATAATATTTTATCTTCGCTTTGTTACTTTAGTATCTTTTTTGCACCATTTTTACTGCCAATTATCGTGTACTTTGTTGCAGAAGATGAAGTGAAATATCATGCAAAAAAAGCATTTTGGTCACATGTTTTCCCGTACGCAATCTTATTTGGAGGATTAGCAGTATCAGGAATATACGGTTTAAGCTTCAATCAATCTGATGACGCTGGGATTGGCATGATTATCACATATGCAGTGTTCATTCTGGTTGGAATTTATTACTTTATTTGGAATATCGTAAAAGGTATTAAAGTTTTGAAAACGATGTAATAAAAATCGTATAATAAGCGATCATATTACGTAGGTTTATCGTTATTTGCCAGTAAGTTGATATTCCTTGTTGAATCGTCGATATATTCGAAAAATCGTTGATATAATGCAAGGAACCGTTGCTATATTTAAATGATTGTCGACATAATTTCATTTACTGTACTGATAAACGTTTTAAAAAAGAGCAATTCAAAAAGAATTGCTCTTTTTGTGCTTAAAAGTTGTGAATATTGAAAAAGATATGTTAATTTTTCATTATGAAGAGAAAAAAGGAGTGATTTTCATGAATGAGATGATACAACAAATGGAGCAACACGTTTCAGTTCGTAAATATAAAAAAGAATCAATTCCGAAAGATGTAGTAGAAAAATTGGTGCAAGCTGCTCAGCATGCGGCTTCTTCACATTTTGTACAGGCGTATTCTGTTATATATGTAACAGATCAGGAATTACAGGTTAAATTGGCAGAACTATCTGGGAATCGTCACGTGAAAGACTGCGCAGCATTTTTTGTTTGTTGTGCAGATTTAAAACGACTTGAAATTGCATGTAAAAAACATAGTACAGCGATAAAACATGAAGGAGTAGAAGACTTTATCGTTGCGACGGTAGATGCTTCACTTTTCGCACAAAACTTAGCACTTGCAGCTGAATCGTTAGGATACGGCATTTGTTATATTGGCGGAATTCGTAATAACCCGAAAGAAGTGAGTGAATTGCTTCATTTACCGGATAAAGTATATCCTGTATTCGGAATGACAGTCGGTGTACCAGATGAAGATCATGGAGTGAAACCACGTTTACCAGTAGCGGCCATTCTTCATGAAAATGGATACAATGAAAAGAAATATGATGAATTATTAAACGAATACGATGAAACGATGAGCACGTATTATAAAGAAAGATTGTCAAATCAAAAAAACGTAACATGGACGGAATCAATGAGTTCATTTATGTCCAAAGAGAAAAGAATGCATATGAAAGAGTTTTTAAGCGAGAAAGGATTAAATAAAAAATGAGTAAAAAGGCAAACCTGTGATGCGGGTTTGTCTTTTTTTGAGTTTGTATTTGTTTTAAGAAGTGTGGAATAAGAAACGGACAAAAAAGATTAGTCCTTATCTAATAAAGTTGCTTGAACTTGTTTTTTCCATTCGCTTAAATACACTTTCTCCGCTGTAGGAAGTCCAACAGGCAATTTTGCAATCAATTCTAAACTATTTCCATCAGGATCGTTAAAGTATATGGAGGCGTGTGCTAATTCTGGAAAAACGATCGGTTCAATTGGTTCCATTCCAAAGTCTTTTCGTGCTGAAATTCCTTTTTGATTTAGCCAATGTATCGCATTTTCTAAATCATGTAAGCTTACTTGGAAGGCGATATGTCGTAAAGATGGGTGATAATTAACTTTGTATTCTGTTCCTTCCCAAAGGCCGAGCTAACTTTCATTTTCTTTAATCCAAAAGAAAGCAATATCATCTTCTCTTTTATATTATTTTAGCCCTAGTGATTCGTAAAAAGATATAGATACTCCTAAGTTACGGACGGGTAAATGTGCTTCGTAAAGACCTGTAATCATTGTAATCCTCCTTAGTAAAAATGTTCCTTATCCCATAGTAAACGATATTTTGTTAATTGAAATCGCAAATAAGAGGGACATCAATTCATACGAAAGTATGAAAAAACAGCTCAAATATGAGCTGTTTTTCTATAGTTTTTCGTTCATTTGTTAAGGGTAAGATATATTAATATCCGTATCCGCCGCCCCAACAGCTACATCCGATGATGATTAGAAGGATGAATAGTACGATAAGCAAAGCAAATCCACCGCCGAAACCAGCGCAACTTCCACCATAACTCATATGTTTTCCTCCTTTGTAGTAAGTTAATCTATATGGTTCATGGACTACTATATACAGTATGTTTTTGTATGGAAAACGAGCCAGTCTTATTTGTAATTAGACAAATGCCTGTGGACTCGTTTGGATTGTATGTTAGTGATGTATGAATGAATCGTTATGTGATTTGGACATGAAAAATATAAAAAATTGTAAAAAAAGCCATTTTTATATTTTTTTATGATCAAATATGTACTATAATTTTACAAGTAATACTATGGGAAAAGGGAGTTTTAGTACAGAGATGGAGATGGGACAATTAAAAAATAAAATAGAAAATAAAAAGAAAGAGTTAATTCAACTTGTTGCGAGACACGGATTAGATCATGATAAAGTTTTGTTATTTAGCCGCGATTTAGATATACTAATTAATAAGTTTATGAATATAAAAGACAAGGTACATAAATAAAAAATTTATCCCGCTATTTGTGGGAGTCTTACTGCCCGTAAAAGCCCGATTGATGTGGGCTCATAATCAGTGGGGATGGACAAAATCCCCACTGATTAAAGTTTCACTTTATACTTTTTCATATTAAGAAGTATTGTAAACGAAGGAGAGAACAGGTATTGGAACATTTACAAGAAGAGCTTTATAAGCAAATAAAAGAAGAAAAAGGTATTGTTACAATTTTCTTAAAGAGTGGCGTTAGAATAGTAGGAAAAGTTGTTGGAGTGGATAAATTTACAGTTTTAATGTTAGTAGAGGGGAAACAACAACTAATTTACAAGCAGGCAGTATCAACAATAATGAAATAAGACACTTAAAATGAGTGTCTTATTTCATTATTTCTTGCAAGATTCAACATTAATGACAGCAGCCATTGAGACTCCCACGTCTAAAGACGCAAGCCCTAATCCTTACGGATTAACGGGTGGGATTCTTGAATGACTAAACGTTCGCAGTCCATTTCTGTTTTGAACAGCCTTCAAGATGAGGGCATCTCATTGCCCCTCCTAAACCAGACCATATAGGTGTTTAGGCTGATTGACTGTTACCATCAATCACAGTTGCGTAGCGAATATTCATCGCCCCAACGATATCACGATGTTTCTCAAATCCACATTTACAATTGTATTTTCTGTCTTGTGCCTTGTTCTTTTCAGAACATTTTGGACAGGTTTGACTTGTATAAGCAGGGTTCACATATTCGATCTTAATACCAACTAATGTTGCTTTGTACTCGATGAATTGTGCTAAACGATAAAATGACCAAGTATGTAGATTTTTTTCGTTTTTACGGCTTGTTCTTGCCGTCTGTCTAATATTCGTTAGTTGTTCCAATCGAATGACAGAAACATTATTATATATTGCAAAATCAATAATTTTACGACTTACTTTGTGGTCTTGGTCTTGCATCCATCGTTGTTCTTTATCATCAAGTTGTCGAATGGCATTCAATTTCTTGTCTTTACCTAAATTCTTGCGAACACTATGAAACTTACGTTTCATATATTTGTTTTGTCTGCCGTTTCCGAAGAAACGAACTTTATCATCGTCTGTGATGGCTACCGCAGGAACTTTGAGACCTAAGTCTACACCTAAAATCTTTGTCCCTGTTTTTTCATTCGTAGGAATCGTCACAGATATCTGAGCAATCCACTTATTAGATTTTTTCGTGATACGAAGTGTACCAAGCTTGTGCTTTAGCAAGTCAAAGTTGCGATTATGTTTATCTATTAACAAAGCACGAACCTTTAAACGAGTTGACTTTCTATTCACCATAAATGGAATTGAAATGTGTGTGAAGTCAAATGAATAGTTTTGATTATTCCATACACAGACTGGTTTTTTTAGAATTGGCACAATTTTATATTTGCTTTTCTTCACTTTTGTAGAAAACACACTTTTCGCATCTTTAATTGCTTGATTTTTCACCGCACTTGGGATATTGGCTTCAATATCTTTTGTACTTTTCTTAGTGCTTTTCTTTAACTCAACCATTTCAGATACAAGTTCATTAATGACTCTGATATATTCTTGGCTACTTTGTTCCAATAAACAGATTTGTTCTTTTGTTGGAAGCAATTTAACTTGAATTGTTATGGTTTGCGACATAAGTTTCACCCCCTTGTTTTTTGATTTTCAACATAATGTTTTATTGTCTCACTTGATACATTTCCAGCAGTAGAAACAAAATAGGAACGTGTCCATAGGCTTGGCAAGTGCATAAGGTGAGGAAACTCTTCTCTCAACCTTTTAGAAGTCACTCCTTTGATTTTTGCCATTATATCCGAAGGACTAAGTGTTGGTAGTGAGTTCAGAAACATGTGAGTATGGTCTTTGTCACACTCTAGAGCAACGACAACAATTTTCAATTCTTCACATATTTCTTGTACCAACTGTTTAAAGCGTTCTTCTACATCGGTACGAAGGAATATTTTCCTTCTATATCGAGGGCAAAAAACGAAATGATAGTTAATTAATGATACGGTTGTATTTGTTCTTCTGTATTCGTTCATATATCCAATGTATCAGTTTATTTTAATAGCTGCAACGATTAGGTATTAAAAAATAGTGAGGATATGTTTCGGATACTTGAAGTACCACAAAACTTTTCGGTTTTTTATGGCACTCCGTATCCAACCTCACTATCATCCCATGCCTAAAGGCGATGGGCTTTCTCGTTCAGAAATGGCTGTAAAATGTTATGTTCCATCGTGATCCCCTCATATCTCTATACCATAATTTTAATATGGAAATGAAATGTGTCAATTTAATGAGTATATTGCGATAAATAGATGATAAGCGTATAATAATTGTTATATGTGAAAACGCATTATTAAAATAAAAAAATATTTTACAAAAACGAAAAAGGAAGGGCAGGAATATGGGAGACGAAAACCAAGTATTAGCTAGACCAGAAAGGAAAAAAAGGAAGTTTGACATTTCTAGCCCCTTTGGCATTGTAGTAGGTTTCGTTATTTTAATCGCAGCGATAATGCTTGGCGGTGGTGGAATAAAAGCTTTTAAAAACTTTTTAGATGTTTCATCCATTTTAATTGTTATAGGGGGAACAACAGCGACAATTGTTGTGGCATATCGATTTGGAGAAATAAAAAAATATACGAAAAGTATTTTTTCCGTATTACATAGAAGGGAAGAAAACTTGGAAGAATTGACTGATGTGTTTGTTGATTTCTCTAAAAAGTCAAAAAAACATGGTTTACTTTCCTTGGAGACTGATGGAGAACAAGTGGATAACCCTTTTATTCAAAAGGGAATTCGCTTAATGTTAAGCGGATATGATGAAGATGAATTAAAAGAAGTGTTAATGAGAGATGTTGAAACGGAAGTATATGAGTTGAAAAAAGGAGCGACCTTATTAGATAAAATTGGTGACTTTGCCCCAGCATGGGGTATGATTGGGACGTTAATCGGTCTTATCATTATGCTTCAAAACTTGCAAGATACATCGCAAATTGGTACAGGAATGGCAGTTGCGATGTTAACGACGTTGTATGGATCTGTACTTGCGAATATGATTGCAATACCTCTTGCTGAAAAGGTGTATCGTGGTATTGAGGATTTATATACAGAGAAGAAGTTTGTAATTGAAGCAATTTCAGAACTGTATAGAGGACAAATTCCTTCTAAATTAAAATTAAAGCTTGATACGTATGTATATGAAACGAAAATAAAAAAAGAAAAGCGAGTAGCCTAATTTTTGAGGAGTGGTAAGAAAGATGATGAAACGACCGTCAAAAGGGTCGCCTCGTTGGATGACGACCTTTACCGATTTAACGATGTTATTGCTTACTTTCTTTGTATTATTAGTTGCTACTTCAAAACAAGATACAGTAAAATTATCAAAGATGCTCGAAAAGTTTAGTGATATACAGCAAGTAGATGCAAAAGTAATGGAAAATACAATACCGGATATTTCACATGAAAAAAATGATGAAAAAGCGGTCTCAAAAAAGAGAATGGATGAATTATATAAAAAGTTAAAAGCATATGTAGATAATAATGGTATTAGTCAAGTAAATGTATATCGAGAGGATACAGGGATAAGCGTCGTTATAGTAGATAATTTAATATTTGATACGGGTGATGCGAACGTTAAACCGGAGGCAAAAGAGATAATAAGTCAATTAGTCGGATTTTTCCAATCGGTACCAAACCCAATCGTTGTGGAAGGACATACAGATAGTAGACCGATTCATAATGAGAAATTCCCATCAAATTGGGAGTTGTCTTCTGCGCGTGCGGCTAATATGATCCATCATCTAATTGAAGTGTATCAAGTGGATGATAAACGGTTAGCAGCAGTAGGGTATGCAGACACAAAACCAGTAGCACCAAACGATTCGCCGCAAAATTGGGAGAAAAATCGTCGGGTTGTTATCTATATTAAAGAATGATTTAGTTCCATTTTTTTAATAAAATAATAAAAATACAGAAATTCTTTAAAAAAAATATTAAATTTTCTCGTTTTATTTTGTATAATGAGTGAGAATGATAAGATGAAATATTAGGATATATTTATACATAGAAGGAGAGAATTAAAAAGAATGGCACATAAAATTTTAGTTGTAGATGATGCAATGTTTATGCGAACAATGATTAAGAACTTGTTAAAAAGTAATTCTGAATTTGAAATTATCGGGGAAGCGGAAAATGGAGTAGAAGCAATTCAAAAGTATAAAGAGCTTCAACCGGATATCGTAACACTAGATATTACAATGCCAGAAATGGACGGACTTGAAGCGTTAAAAGAAATTATTAAAATCGATTCAAGTGCAAAAGTTGTTATTTGTTCCGCTATGGGACAACAAGGTATGGTATTAGATGCAATTAAGTGTGGGGCAAAAGACTTTATTGTAAAGCCATTCCAAGCAGATCGTGTTATTGAAGCTTTAACAAAAGTAGCAAATAGCTAATATAAAAGGGGTGCCACAAAGAATCGAACAATGATAGAAGATAGACGTGTGGCCCTCTTTTTTCTCGTTTTAAAACATTAAATTGTTATACATGAATGAAATGTTTGTTGGATAGGTAGGGGATTAAAATGCAAACAGATCTATTGAATATATTTTTTGAGGAATCAGAAGAACATTTACAATCGCTAAATGAAAATGTGCTAACTTTAGAACAAAATCCTGCCGATATGGATGTAGTAGGAGAAATATTCCGTTCAGCTCATACGTTTAAAGGTATGTCTGCGAGTATGGAGTTTACGGAGATGGCAGATTTAACGCATAAGATGGAAAATGTTTTAGATGAAATACGTCATGGTAATATAGTGGTAAATGCCAATATTATTGATGTTATTTTTGAGTGTATTGATAATTTAGAGAAAATGGTTGCAGATGTGCAGCAAGGCGGAATGGGTAATATTGATGTAGTCTCAACGAAACATAAATTAGAAGCGTTATTGAACGGCAATGTAGAAGCTCCTACGGAACATATAGAGCAAGGTC
Organism: Bacillus cereus; assembly: GCA_002578045.1. Lineage (GTDB taxonomy): Bacteria > Bacillota > Bacilli > Bacillales > Bacillaceae_G > Bacillus_A > Bacillus_A cereus_AK. Next base: position 59,057 of record NUMR01000008.1, on the reverse strand, counting down.
ATATCAACAATGATGATACAGCTTCGCATGAAGTGCATATAAAGGTTGAACAGCAAGCTATTTTAAAAGCAGTACGTGCCATTATGTGTATCGAAGCGTTACAAAATGTAGGGGATATACAAAGAACTGTTCCGAGTATTGAAGAAATTGAAGCGGATGACTTTGGATTTGAATTTACAGTTTATATGGATACGGATCGAAGTGTAGAAGAATTGAAGCAGGCAGTGCTACATGTTTCTGAAATTGAGAAAGTGGAAGTGAAGCAAGGTGATTTGGAAGCCGTTACGCAAGAGGTAGTACAGGTAGGAGAAAACGGACAGCCTATTGTAGCTTCAAGAGTGGAGTCATCTCAAACGACTAATACTATCTCAGCTCCAGCTAAAAATAATTCAAAAACGAAAAATGCTAAAGTAGAAAATCGCTCTATTCGTGTTCAATTGGAAAAAATTGAAAGATTAATGAATATGTTTGAAGAAAGTGTCATTGAGCGAGGACGCATTGATGAATTGGCAGAGACTATTCAAAATAAAGAGCTAATCGAGCATTTAAATCGACTAGGGGATATCTCAAAAGATATTCAAAATGTATTATTAAATATGCGTATGGTACCAATTGAAACAGTGTTTAATCGTTTCCCGCGTATGGTACGAATGTTAGCAAAAGATTTAGGTAAAAAAATTGACTTGCAAATTACAGGTGAAGATACTGAAGTTGATAAAATTGTTATTGATGAGATTGGAGATCCACTCGTTCATTTAATTCGTAATGCAATTGATCATGGTATTGAGACTGTTGAAAAACGTCGTGATGTCGGGAAAAATGAGACAGGTACGATTAAATTAGAAGCGTTTCATAGTGGGAATCATGTCGTTATTCAAATTATGGATGATGGAAATGGCATTCATAAAGAAAAAGTATTAGAAAAAGCGATAAAAAATGGTGTTGTAACAGAAGCAGAGGCGAATAAATTAACGGATCGTGAAATATTTGACCTTATTTTCCAGCCAGGGTTTAGCACAGCTGAAGTAGTATCGGATCTTTCTGGACGTGGAGTGGGGTTAGATGTTGTAAAACATACGATTCATAGTTTAGGTGGACATTTAATTATTGATTCAGAAGAAGGTAAAGGTAGCACATTCCGTATTGAGCTCCCATTAACGCTTTCTATTATTCAATCTATGCTTGTTCAAACAAATGAAACGCGTTATGCTTTACCTCTTGGTAATATTGTAGAGGCAATTCGAATTAAGCGAGAAGATATACAATCATTACATGGAAAAGATGTTTTAAATTATCGAGATCAAATAATTGAAATAAAACATTTAAGTGTTGTTTTTGGTGAAAAAACAGCGGATGAGGCGTTTGCATCATATGATAGTCAAATGGTTCCTGTGCTAATCGTTCGTAATACACATCGTAGCTATGGACTTATTGTAAACACAATTATCGGTCAAAGAGAAATTGTCTTAAAGTCATTAGGTGACTTCTTTGCGGAGAGTTCTAATTATTTCTCCGGTGCAACAATTCTCGGTGACGGACGGGTGGTCCTCATTTTAAACCCAGAAGGTTTATAATAGGAATGAAGGAAGCCCCCCATTGTATACAATTGGGGGGCTTTTTGTTAGTAAATATTTATATTAGTGTATGAGGAGTGCTTTTTACGATATAGCGTGAAGTGCGGAAGAATCACATTTAATAAATATATGTACACAATTTATCCCGCTATTTGTGGGCAGTAAGACTCTCACCTCAAAATGTAGCGAAAACAAGGAAGTTAGGTGGGAGATAACTGCCTGTAAAAGCCCGATTGATGTGGGCTCATAATTAGTGGGGGATGGACAAAACCGCACTGATTAAAGTTTCACTTTATATAATATGTTTGTTAAAATATAACAAGTGTAATAGAAAATCTATATGAATTGATAGAAAAACAGGAATGAGGAGGCAGGAAAAATGCCTGAGCAACATACAAAAGAGGATAAGAGCAAGATTGTGCTAGAAAAAGAAAATGAACATTTAACGTCTCAAGAATGTGATATTCTTGGTGAGATTGCAAATATATCATTCGGTTCAGCTTCGACTGTATTATCAACAATCTTAAATAGGCAAGTAAGCATTACTGCTCCTCATGTAGAATTGGTAGACTTATATGATACAAGCGATGTCGAAGTTCCGCATGTTGTATTAAATATCCATTTCACAAAAGGATTAGATATGGAAAATCTTCTTGTTCTTCAACAAGATGTTGCTTTATCTATTGCTGATTTAATGATGATGGGCACAGGAGAAGTTGAAGAAGGAAAAGAGCTCGGTGAATTAGAGTTAAGTGCAGTACAAGAAGCAATGAATCAAATGATGGGATTTGCAGCAACATCTATGTCAGAATTCTTCCAAGATACGGTAGATATGTCACCACCAACAATTAAAGTTGTACAACTTACAGAAGAGATGGAGAAAATTTCTGGTATTAATGGGAATAATACAGTTGTTAAAGTGTCGTTTGAATTAAAAATAGATAATCTTGTAAACTCTCAACTTGTACAGATTGTTTCAGTTGAACATGCAAAACAAATGATAAATAAACTGTTACAACTATCTGGTGAGGCAGAAGAAAAAGAAGAGCCAAAAGAAGTGCAGGAAGTGGAGGGTGTAGAAGAGCTTGTAGTGAAGGAGCAATTAACGCAAGAAGAGAAGGATGTACTTGGCGAAATTGCGAATATTTCAATTGGCTCAGCTTCAACTGTATTATCAACGCTCTTAAATCAGCCGGTTACAATTAGTACGCCAAATGTAGAGGAAATTAACGTTCGTCATTATGATGGAGTACCTGTTCCATTTGTTATTTTAAATGTCGATTTTGTTGAAGGGTTAAAGAATGAGAACGTATTCGTATTTACGAAGGACGTTGCTTTAACAATGGTAGATTTAATGATGATGGGGACAGGGGAAATTGATTCAGAGAAAGAGCTAAGTGAATTAGAGTTAAGCGGTATTAAAGAAATAATGAACCAAATGATGGGACATGCTGCTACAGCGATGTCAGAAATGTTTAAAGAAAAAATGGATATGACACCGCCAAATGTTAAATTTGTTACGCTAAAAGAGGAAATGGAATATTTCAGAGAAGGAATGGAAGGAGACGGCCTCGTTCAAATTACATTCAATCTTGAAATTGGTGATCTTCTTCAGTCGAAAATGTATCAAATATTACCAGTATCAGAAGCGAAGGAAATGGCTAGACGACTTCTGTATCCAATGGTGGGAGCGGAAGAAGAGATTGCTGAGGAAGAAATTGAAGAAGAGATTGTAGAACCTGTTGCACAACCTATTGAATTTAAAGAAGTGAAACAAATTGAACCAGTATATATGAATACATCTATTTTGCAAAATGTAGAGGTGAATGTGAAATTTGTATTCGGAAGTACAGTGAGAACAATTCAAGATATATTAAGCTTACAAGAAAATGATGCAGTTGTACTTGATGAAGACATTGATGAGCCAATTCAAATTTATGTAAACGATGTATTAGTGGCATATGGTGAACTTGTAAATGTAGATGGATTTTTCGGGGTGAAAGTGACAAAATCGTTATAAGACGTCAAAATAGGAGTTTGAACAAATAGATGAAAAACGTAAAGTTTTTTCTAGTTAGCTATTTAGCTTTGCATATTATTTCCTTTCCGCTACAAAGTCAGGCGGAAGAAAATAATATGCAAGTCCAAAAGATAAGTGAAATAAATAAGCAAGAAGAGCAAAGTAAAGAGATGAAAGAGAATTCTGAACAAGAAGAGATGAAACAAACTGAAGATAAAAAGAAATTAGTGGAGAATGAGAAAGAACAAATAGAAGAAAGAAAGATAGAGACAGCTCGAGGGATTATTACAGTTAATAAGCGAGAACTTACGGTAGGAGAAGAAATACGAATTGCTGTAGAGCCAAGTGAGAAAAATATTCAAAGTATAAAAGGTATATTGCAATTACAAAACAATGGAGAGCAGTATGCACAAGAAAGAATACTATCTTTTGAGTATGAAGAAGAAACTGGGCAATGGGTCGCCAATTATAAAGTTGGACTATATGATCTACAGGGTGAATGGAATCTTCAACTTATTCAAAGTTATAAAGAAGATGGGAAAGAAGAAGTAAAAGAAAATGAAGTCAAGGTACCGCTCGTTCGTATAAGAAATGAAACGCCAATTATTGATAAAGAATTGCCGAAGTTAGAAAAAATTAGTATTGATGAAGCGAAAGGTACTACAATTGAACGGAAAAAGGGCGATTCAATTCATATACGAGTAAAAACGTTAGATGTAGAATCGGTTGTTAATGAAGTACGTGTTATTTTAAAAGGGAAAGATGAAGCTAACAGTATAACTTGTTTATTAGATTATATTAAAGATAATATGGATTGGCAGAAAACATTTAAACTAACAGAAGAGATACCTGTTGGTACGTATCAACTTATTGTAGAAGTAATAGATGCGGCAGGCAATAAGCTTGTCACAGAGAGTGAATATATCATTTCCATTATTGAGCAAAAGGAGAAAGATGATGAAAAGGTAGAAGAACAAGAAAATCAAAATGAAGTAGAAGAAAAGAAAGAAACGGAGGAGCAGGAAAACTCAAAAATAGGGACTCCGTTTCCGGAAGAGAAACTTCCAGTGGTTCATATACAAAAGCAAGATGAGAAAGTAAACTATGTTATAGAAAACAAAGAAGTAAATAATGTGAAGGCTCATAAAGTGAAACAAAGTGACAAGGACAACCAAGTCGTTTCTAAAAAGAAAGAAAAAATAGAAGGGGGAAAAGAGAAGAAAGAGCAAGAAGGTGAACAAGGGATACAATCTTCTAATGTGTTTGCTATTATGTCAGGATTATTCGTACTGTTTTTAGTTTTAAAGGGTAATAAAGAATGGGGATAATAATTTGATAGTAGTGGAGGCGCTTAAGTGGAAATGAAACGTACGACAATTGAAAGGAATACGCTACAACCATTAAAACAGCCTGCAGCTATTTCAGAGCACGAAATTCAGAAAGAACGAAAGCGGAGTAACTTTGTGTTTACTGGGCAGACTCATATCATTTCGAAAAACAATGAAATAGGGATTTTACTTGCAAGTTTAGGTGATGGGAAAATTGTAAAAGAAATGCTTTCTAAGGAAATGGATACGGTGTTGCAGTTGTTTTCGAAGTTACATATGTTATCCGGGGAAGGAAAGCAATCGGAAAAAATATATGACCAAATTGTTGGAAATTTACAAGGGATTATTAAGCAAGCACATATAAAAGAAATTCCGTTACTCGATGGAACGTATGATTTCGCTGAAGTACAGCTTTCGTTTGGGCGAAAAGTACATATTCCGTTACTCGACGTAAGCGCGCTCATTTCTAGAGTGGAAAGTGATCCTTCAGAAGGAAATATAAATTTAATGGTAACGGTTATTGAAGCTTATATAACGAAATTATCTAGCGAAACAATCTTAATTAGCGGTGCGAATCAAATTTCTAAAGAACATAATGTAAGTGTGTGGCGAGCACTTGCAGAAATGAATATGACGCAATTATCTCAGGGGTTAAAAAATATGATTCAAGAGCATAAATGGTCTTTTATAATTCTTTTTCTGTTTATATGGGTTATGGGCATTATATTGATTCGTATTATATAATAGAAAAAATGTCGTCATGTAAGACGACATTTTTTCTATACTTTTTCGTAAAAGAATGTATCAAAGCGCTGAAAGTTGTAGCGTTCTGGTGTTAAAATTTGTTCTGTACTACCGACAAATAATACGCCACCTTTACGTAAAGAACGACTAAACTTTTCATATAATTTTATTCTTGCTTCTTCTGTAAAATAAATCATGACATTACGACAAATAATTAAATCGTAATTTGTATCAAATGATTGCATCAATAAATCGTGTTGCTTGAAAGTGACGTGTTGTTTAATGTTTTGATGCAACGTATATGTATCATCTTCTTTTGTAAAATAGCGTTTTTTCATATTGTTAGGTAATTCTTTTAAAGAGCGTTCTGTATATTGGCCGTGTTTTGCAGTTTCTAAAATGTGAAAATCTAAATCTGTTGCTTGAATTTCAAAACGAAATGGAGATAGATGCTCTGATAAAACTAAAGAGAGTGTATAAGGCTCTTCACCAGCAGCACAAGCGGCACTCCATGCTTTTAATTTACCGTTATTTTGCTCGAGTAGTTTTGGTAACACTTTCGTCTCCAGCGTTTGCCAACGGTCTTTATTTCTAAAAAACTCTGATACGTTAATTGTAATATAGTCAATAAAATTTAAAAATAATGTTTCATCGTTATGCAAGCTATTTAAAAAGTTGGTGTAATTTTCAAACCCTTTACGGGAAATGAAGGCATCGATTCTTCGGCGCATTCTATCTTGTTTATAGGAAGCGATATCCATATTAAATTGTTGTTTAAAACCCGCGATAAAGTGATTATAATTTTGTTCGGTCATCATATTTATAATAGGCACAATAACAATATTGTGCCTCCCCCTTTACATTATACGAATTTTTTGTTCAAAGCTTTTTTTCATTTGTTTTTCATGTAGACCTGGTAAATCGTAAATAACAGCATCAATTCCTGCTTCTTTTGCGACATCGACAGGGATGACAGACGTATGCTTATCTCCATTATAAAAACAGAGAACTAAATCTGTATCTTCAACAATTTGCTTTACAAAAAACATATAGTCTGATCGATAAATGGAGTCAGATGGGTGATTAAAAGCAACATACTCGGCTCCGTGTTTTTTTAAATAATCAACAACTTCTTTAAATTCATCCGTTAATACATGTAATGGTTGTAATGTGTAAAGGCATAAATTTTGAGCAAGTCTTTCATTTTCAACAAAGAAATGAAGGACTTCATTTTCAATAGATTTGTAACATAATATGTAAATTTTATGTTTGTGAGCATAGTCTGATAAAAAAATTTTTATTTCTTCTCGATCTAATGCTGTTAATTGGTTTGAACCACAAAGAAAGATATTCATAGATTTGTGCCACCTCATGCTAAATTGTAACATATTTTCTACAAAAAATAACTGCAAAATATCGTTATACAGAGTATAATTATAAATAACTGGATTTTACGATTAAGTGAAGAAAGAAATAAAAAAATAAATAAATAGGTGATATTATATGCTACGTTCCATCTCGCATAATCCCATTTTATCGCATATACCGCCTGCTAATCAAACGCCGAAAGAAGCGAATATAAGAACGGGTCTTGATTTTTCGGATAATTTGCATGCAGATAATAAAAACGATAAATTGTTAGAACAAATGGAAGCATTTGTTGATGATATTGGAGAGATTAAAGGGAAAATCGAATTAGAGTTAACGCTTGATAATGTTATGGAATATAAAAACATGGTGAAATCATTTTTGAATTTCTACGTTGATAATGTATTGCAGTACAAAGATGTGATGTCACGTCATCCAAGATATGGATACTCGCAAAAAATGACAATTGTAAAACAAGCTGAAACGGGCCTAAATGATTTAGAGGATGTTATGAATTTAATTAATACAAAAACAGGTCATTTAGAAATGTTAAATCAAATCGGAGAAATTCATGGTTTAATTGTTAACTTAGTATTGTGAAAAGGAAGGAAGCCATATGTACATACAATTATATGAAAAACTTGTTGTAATACAAAAGGCATATGAAAATATTAGTATGCTTGGGGAACAAATATATGAGAATTTAAAGAAAAAAAATGTGAATAACGTACAAAAATTGCAGACGGAACAACTGCATTATATTGATGGTGTGAAACAGCTGACAACTTCTCTCCAAGACATAATTGTGCACTGTTGTAAAGAGAATGGAATCGAATCATTTCGCATACGGTCCTTATTTTCGTATTTTTCAGAAGAAGAAATTAAAAAAATAGAAGAATTACAAAAAGCATTAGCGACATTAGAGGGAAATGTGAAAAAGATTCTTTTAAAAAATCAATATTATTTAAACGTACTATTAAAAACTACAGAAAGTATTGTGGATTCTGTTTCCGAGTACAATCTGGAAAAGAATCATAATTCGCAAATCTTTATAAATGAGTTATTGTAAAGGAGAAGTGAAAAATCATGAAGTTATCGGATTATAATACACCGTTATCTGGTTTGTTAGCGGCACAAATAGGTCTGCAAACGACGCAACAAAATCTTTCAAACATCAATACTCCTGGTTATGTTCGTCAAAGGGTAAATTACGCATCTGCTGGACCAAGTAATGCTTATACACCAGGACAACAAATTGGCTACGGTGTACAAACAGTAGGGGTAGATCGTATTACGAATGAAGTGAAAACGAAGCAATTTAATGAACAGCAATCACAGTTTGCTTATTATGCTTATATGAATTCAACATTATCGAGAGTAGAGTCGATGGTAGGAACAACAGGAGAAAATTCATTATCGAGTTTAATGGATGGTTTCTTTAATTCATTTCATGAAATCGTTAAACAACCTAAGCAATCAACTGCTTATAATACGTTAATTGCGGAAACAAACAAGTTTACCAACCAAGTAAATCTTCTTGCAAAAAACTTTGGGAATGCAGAAGTTCAAGTAGCAAATGATATTGAAGGTCATGTCAATGAATTTAATCGTCTTGCTCAAAGTTTAGCTGAAGCAAATAAAAAAATTGGGCAAGCTGGTTCACACGTACCAAACCAATTATTAGATGAGCGGGATCGTATCATTACAGAGATGTCTCAATATGCCAATATTGAAGTGTCTTATGAATCTACAAATCCTAATATTGCAAGTGTTAGAATAGAAGGTGTTTTAACGGTAAATGGACAGGATACATATCCACTTCAATTACAGAAAGATAAGGATCCAATTACAGTCCAAATTTCTGGGAAAACGATTCCATTAAATGGAGGAGCTATTTCAGCCGCAATTGATACGAAGGAAAAAATCGTTGGTTATAAAAAAGAATTGGAAGAATGGATGCTTGCTTTAAAAGATAAAGTGAACACGGTGATGGGAAAAGATTTCTTTGTCGGAGATACCGCAGGGAATATTCGTTTAAACCCAGAATTTGAAGGAGACATTTCTAAAATGGAAATTTCTGCAGAGATAGCAAACGAAATTGCAGGAATCCGAGATCAGCCATATAAGGATGGAATTTCTTTTAAGGAAGGATTAGACAAACTTATTGTTGGAGTAGCATCTGATAAAAATGCCGCTAACTCATTCCAAGACATTCATGAAGGCTTATTAAATGGAATTTATCAAGAGAAGATGAGCCTCGAAGGCGTCAATATGGAAGAAGAAATGGTTAATTTAATGGCTTTCCAAAAATATTTTGTAGCCAATTCAAAGGCGATTAATACGATGAATGAAGTATTTGATAGTATATTTTCCTTAATTCGATAAAGGGGACTTCACTCGGTAGGGAGTTGTCCTAATGGATGAGAATTTCTGCTGAGTGAGCTCTTACTGCCCGCAAATAGAGGGATAAAACTATTACATTCGTAAAAATCGGAAGGAGTCAGTCAGTTAGAAATAAATAAAGGGGAGATTTTATGAGAGTATCTACATTTCAAAATGCAAATTGGGCTAAAAATGAGTTAATGCGCTTAAGTAGTCAGCAACAGTATCATCTTAATCAAGTAGCTTCCGGCAAGAAGAATATTTTTATGAGCGAAGATCCACTTGCAGCAAGTAAGTCATTTGCCATTCAACATTCGTTAGCAAACATTGGGCAAATGCAAAAAGATTTAGCGGATTCTAAAAGTGTATTAAAGCAAACAGAGAGCACATTACAAGGTGTGTATAAATCTTTAACAAGAGTAAACGAATTAACGACTCAAGCACTAAACGGCACAAATGGTCCAGAAGAGCTAAAAGCAATTGGTGCAGAAGTTGATGAATTATTAAAACAAGTTGTGTATTTAGCTAATACAAAAGAGAGAGGTCAGTACATTTTTGGTGGGGATGATGCCACGCAGCCCCCTTTTAAAGAGGATGGTACATACCAAGGCGGCGAAAACGATGTGAAGTGGACATTAAATGATGGCTATGAATTAAAGGTATTTCGTAATGGAGAAGATGTATTCTCTCCGACAATTGAAACATTAATGAAAATAAAAGATGCGCTGCAAAACGGTGATCAAGAAGCATTACGCCCTTTACTGGAAGAGAATGGGCAAAATTTAGATAAAGTATTGAACACCACAACGGAAATTGGCTCAATAATAAATACGTTAGATGCGTTTGACACGATTTTAAAAGAGCAGAATATAGCATTGTCAGAAAACAAAAAAGAAATTGAAGATGTTGATTTAGCTGCAGCAATTTCTGATTTAGCTTATATGAATGCAGCATATGAAGCAACGTTAAAAGCAGTGAGTACGATGAATAAAATTAGTATATTAGATTATATGTAAACAAAATAGGGAGTGAGTATATATGGCAGCAAGTACTATATCGGGTGTTGGCGGATATTGGAATCTTGGTAATAATATGATCGATATTTCTAATTTTGTAGAATTAGAGATAAACGCGTTAGAAATGAAAAAATCTCCGTATCTTCAGCAGAAAAATGATTTATCAATAGAAAAAGATAATTATACGGCTATGAAACAAATATTTGGTAACTTTGTACAAATATTTAAAGATGTATCTGCATTTAAAGGAAATGAAAAGAGCACAATACTTTCTCAAGATGGATTCATTAAGGCTCAGGCAAATAGCTCAGCGATTCCAGGGAAATATACGATTGAGGTTCAAAAAGTAGCGGAGCGACACCAAATTACAACAGACACAAATAAAAAAATAAATTTGGATGATCCCATTGGTGCGGATGATACGTTTGAAATTGATGGGAAACCTGTAGAAGTAACAAAAGACATGACGTATAAAGACCTTGTGAATAAAATTAATAATGGGAATTATGGTGTGTCTGCCTATTCTCTAGGTGGTCAGCTATTTTTCACATCGACTACAGCAGGAGAAGATGGTGCGATAAAGTTAAAGGATGGAAATAATGGTTTTTTAAATAGTATCGGTTTGATAAATGCAGATGGTAGCATTGCAAATGAAATTACGAAAGCATCAAACGCCGAGTATACGATAAATGGGATTTCTGAAACTAGTACATCGAATAAAATTGAGTCACTTCCTGGTGTAACTATTAATTTGGAAAAGGTAACAGATAAACCGATTACGCTGACGATTGAAGATTCTAATATAGACGCTTCTATTAATCTAATAAAGAAAATGAAAGATGAATATAATAAGGCTGTTTCCGAATGGAATAGAATTGCTGGTAAAAATCAACCGATGCAAGGGACAAATATAGCATTTACTCTTCAAAATGCTATGACAAGTATGTTTACTTATTCTAAAGACGATAATTTTTTGTTTACATTTGGCATTCAAGTCGATCAAGATGGAAATATGACGATTGATGAAGAAAAATTAAAAGATGTATTTAAAGAAGATGAAGCGACAGCAAAGCAATTTTTCTTTGGCAGTAATGGCATTGGACATGAAATGGAGAAAAAACTCGAAGGGATATTTGGGGATCAAGGGATTATAGGAGAACGTTCTAAAAGTATTGATGAGCAAATAAATAAATTAAATGCAAAAATTGCGGATATTGATACAGTTAATAAGCAGAGACAAACGGAAATTGTTAAAAAATACGCGGATTTAGAAAGTAAATTGGCACTACTAGACATGCAGTTAAAAACAATGCAAGCAATGACAAAAACAAAAAAAGATGATTAATGAAAATTGAGGAAGTGAAAGTATGCAAGCGTGGCAACGATATATGCAAAATGATATTTTGACGAGTAATCCGATTAAAAATACGATTTTTATTTATGAAAGATGCATCGTTGAGTTTCGTAAATTAGAGGAATCATTGAATGCTTTTAAGATGCAAGAAGCGAATGAAGTACTCGAGAAGTTAGAACGTATTTTTGATGAACTGAAATTACAACTAAATCCAGATATTACGAAAGATTTATATGATAGTCTTTACGGTTTATATGATTGGATTGGCAGTCAAATTCAAACGATGAAAATGACACGTGAAGCAACGAATATAGACGCTGTTGAAAAAGTATTACAAGATTTGATCGATGGCTATCGGGGAGTACTAGCAAATGAACAATGACATCTACCAGGCATTTGTTGACTGTTTTAATGGAATGGGTGAGCTCGTTGTTTCAGAAGAAGAATTTGCAGAAAAGAGTGAAATGCTAAACCGTTGGATGATGACGTTAGATGAAGCAGCGCGTTCACAAGTTGCAGAAAAAGTTACGCCATTAATTATAAAGGCAGCTCAGTACATTCGAAATAAGCAAAAGGTTTTAGAGGAAATGATTACGGTGAACGACGGACGAATGAAAGCAAATTCAGTTTATGCTAAATTTTAATTTAGAATCATCCATTACAATTTGTTGTAAGTATATAAAAAGCATTTTGTATGAGATGAGAGCAGGGATGCACCTATTAAATTTTTAAGGGGATTTTCTGCTTTGTAATTAAAATTATGAAGTGAAAATATTCCGCTGATAGAAGTTTCGTTTTATAGTAATTGGTAGAAGAGGGGGGCGGTTTTGTTCGAAAGATTAGATAACCGCTCTTTCTTCTTATGCTGTTTTTTATATTTTTTTATATTTTATTATTTTTCTAAAGACAATATCGGAAAAATAACATAAAATATTGAAGGGTACATAATAAAGTGATATTTTAATAAATAAATACATATAAGAAAATGGATCGTGAAATGAAACTTCCATCAGCGGATAATTGTGCTCATGAAAGAGAAAGGTGAAAAAGGAAGGGTGTGAAATATGCCAGATTTAATCCGTGATGTAGGTCACTATATGAACTATTTAGTAACAAAACGAAATACAGTTTCTAGTAATATTGCAAATGCGAATACACCTGGGTATAAAGCAAAGGATGTTACATTTTCTGAAAAGTTGAATGAAAGCAGCGAATTGTACAAAAAAAATGCAGCGGATTTACAACGGAATTCTGATTTATATGAAACAAATGAGATGCATTTGCCAACAGCAAATGCAAAAAATACATATGCTCAGATTCAGACGAAATCGATGCAAATGAATCAAGATGGAAATAGTGTCGATACGACAACAGAAATGCTAGATTTAATGAAAACAAATCAATTATATGGCATTTCCATCAATGCGCTTAATACGCAATATGCAATTGATCAAGCAGCACGAGGACGTTAAAAAAGGAGAGACAACTATGTTTCAAGCAATTAATGCGAGTGGATCAGGATTAACAGCCGCGCAAAAGTGGATGGAAGTTACTTCTGATAATATTGTAAATGCAAATACAACGGGGGCGCCAGATGGGGAGCCGTATCGTCGCAGAAGTGTTGTATTAGAGTCAAATAATAATTTTGCAAGTATGCTAGAGGGAACGCCAAGTAGCGGAGTTAAAATAAAAAGGATTGAATCGGATCTGAATGAAAATCTTGTGTATGATCCGTCGCATCCACATGCGAATGAAGAAGGATATGTTCGTTATCCGAATATTGATGTGACAGCTGAAATGACGAATATAATGGTTGCACAAAAAATGTATGAGGCCAATACAAGTGTGCTAAATGCAAATAAAAAAATGCTCGATAAAGATTTAGAAATCGGTCGAGGATAATAGAGAAGAGGGAAAATATGAAAATCCAACCAATGATGAGTACACAGCCATTTGGGGTGATCCAACCGATTGATGCACCGAAATCTTCGCAAACATCTACGATTGAAGGTAAGAGTTTTATTGATTTATTGGAAGATATGAATCAAACGCAAAACAACGCGCAAACAGCGGTATATGATTTACTTACAAAAGGTGTCGGAGAGACGCATGATGTCCTCATTCAACAAAAGAAAGCTGAATCACAAATGAAAACAGCGGCTGTTATACGTGATAATCTCATTGAAAACTATAAACAGCTAATCAATATGCAAATTTAGTACAATGGACGGGTGTGTTTAAATGGAAAAGATAAAGAATGTTTTCCAATCTTTAAAAACGTGGCATAAGATGGTAATTGGTGCTACGCTTTTAGCGGTTGCAACAGGAGCACTTTTATATTTCACCTTGCCAGATAAATACGTTGTTGTATATCAAAATTTAAATGATACAGATAAGCAAGAGATTACAGCGGAATTATCAAAGCTAGGGGTTGATTATCAGCTGGCAAATGATGGATCGATTCAAGTGCAAAAGAAAGATGCTCCGTGGATTCGAAAAGAAATGAACGGAATGGGTTTACCGTTTAATTCCAAAAGCGGAGAAGAGATTTTATTAGAAAGTTCACTTGGATCAAGTGAACAAGACAAGAAGATGAAGCAGCTTGTTGGTACAAAGAAACAATTGGAGCAAGATATTGTTAGAAATTTTGCGACAGTTGAAAGTGCAAGCGTTCAAATTACATTACCAGAAAAAGAAACAATTTTTGATGAAGAAAAAGCAAAAGGAACGGCTGCGATTACAATCGGTGTGAAACGTGGACAAATGTTGACACAAGACCAAGTTGCGGGAATTCAGCAAATGATTAGTGCGGCAGTTCCTGGTGTGAAAGCAGAAGAAGTAAGCGTTATTGATAGTAAAAAGGGCATTGTTTCAAAAGGAGCAGATGAATCTCATAGTGCAAGTTCCTCTTCTTATGAGAAAGAAGTAGAGATGCAGCAGCAAATTGAAGGGAAGTTAAAACAAGATATTGACGCAACATTAATGACGATGTTTAAACAAAATGAGTTTAAGGTCAATACAAAGGTAAACGTCAACTATGATGAAATCACACGTCAATCAGAAAAATATGGTGATAAAGGTGTACTCCGTAGTAGACAAGACCAGCAGGAACGTTCGACTGCACAAGAAGGCGCACAGAATAATCAAGATGCTGGAATAACAGCGAATGGTGAAGTGCCAAACTATGGCACGAATAACAATCAAAATGGAAAAGTTGTATACGATCAAAATAATGAGAATAAAATTGAGAATTACGAAATTGATAAAACGGTTGAAACAATTAAAAAACATCCAGAATTAACAAAAACAAACGTTGTTGTTTGGGTAGATAATGATACGTTAGTAAAGCGAAAAATTGATATGACAACCTTTAAAGAAGCTATTGGAACAGCGGCTGGTTTACAGATAGATCCGAATGGACAATTTACAAACGGTCAAGTGAATGTCGTTACCGTTCAATTTGATCAACCAAAAGTAGAGAAAACAAAAGAACCAGAGCCAAGCGGTTTGAATTGGTGGTTAATTGGCGGAATTACTGGGGGACTTCTCGCATTAGGTGGATTAGTATGGTACTTCTTAGCAAGACGTAAGAGAAAGAAAGAAGAAGAGGAGCTAGAGGAATATGAATCGTTAGCAGCAGAAGAAGTAGCGGCTACTGGTACTGGTGAAACGATTATGGAAATTCCCGAGAAAGAGCCTGAACCGACGGGACCAACAGAACCAACTTTAGATGAACAGGTGCAAGAATCTGCGAAAGAGCATGTAGAAGGCACTGCAAAAGTTATTAAAAAATGGTTAAACGGACAGTGAGGGGGGAAAAATGATGTTAGATGAAATCTCCTCCAAAGAGAAAGCTGCCATCCTTATTCGGACATTAGACGAAGATGTGGCAGCGAAAGTCATCGAATATATGACGGCTGAGGAAAAAGAGGTATTACTTCGTGAAATTGCTAAATTTCATGTGTATAAACCTGAAACATTAGAAAATGTATTCGGACAATTTTTATATGAATTAAATGTGAAGGAACTTAATTTAATTACACCAGATAAAGAGTACATTCGTCGCATATTTAAAAATATGCCGGAAGAAGATTTAGAAAAACTATTGGAAGACCTTTGGTATAACAAAGATAATCCGTTTGAGTTCTTGAATTCATTAACAGATTTAGAACCGCTTCTGACGGTGTTAAATGATGAATCACCGCAAACCATTGCCATTATCGCATCATATATTAAGCCGCAGCTTGCTTCTCAATTAATTGAGAGATTACCAGATCATAAGCGTGTGGAAACAGTAATGGGTATTGCGAAGCTCGAACAGGTAGATAGTGAACTGATTGGTCAAATTGGTGAGTTATTAAAAACGAAATTAAATAATATGGCATTTAGTGCAATTAATAAAACAGATGGTTTGAAAACGATTGTAAATATTTTAAACAACGTTTCACGCGGTGTGGAAAAAACAGTCTTTCAAAAGCTTGATGAAGTGGATTATGAACTATCTGAAAAAATTAAAGAAAATATGTTTGTCTTTGAAGACTTACTTGGTCTTGAAGCTCTTGCACTGCGCCGTGTATTAGAAGAAATTACGGATAATGGTGTCATTGCGAAAGCATTGAAAATTGCAAAAGAAGAAATTAAAGAAAAATTATTTACTTGTATGTCTTCAAACCGTAAAGATATGATTCTTGAAGAACTAGATGGCTTAGGACCGCTGAAAATGACGGAAGCTGAAAAAGCGCAGCAGACGATTACAGGTACAGTGAAGAAGCTAGAGAAAGAAGGAAGAATTGTCATTCAAAGAGGTGAAGAGGATGTCCTTATTTAAAAACAGAATTCCCAAGAATTCTGTTTCTTTTTCTGAAGAAACGTATGAATTGCAGTTTCCAAAACCAGTTCCGATTTACACAGAACAAGAAGAGATTGAAATAGAAATAGATTATGCAGAATTAATTGCTCAGCAAAAAAGTCTGCACGCTGAAATGAACCAGCTAAGAAGGGAACAACAAATGTTACAGGAAGAGCGGAAACAATTCCTTGATGCAAAAGAACAGTTTCAAATACATGCTCATGAACAAATGGAGCAGCTTGAGGCAAAGCGTCTACAGCTTCAGCAGGAGCAACAAGAGACGGCATATGAATGGGCAGAGTTACTATGGGATCAATCGTTACAGTTAGCTGAAAAAGTTGTGAATCAAGCAGTTGATACAAGGGAACTGGATATCCTTCCTATTTTAAAAGGAATTGTCCAAACGCTTCCGACTTCATTTGAAAAGTTAATTATTACGGTTCATCCGGAAACGTTTGAACGAATTGAAGAGGAGAAGGAAAATACGAAAGAATATTGGCTCCTGCAGCTTGTGGAATGGAAATATGATTTTTCTTTGCAATTTGGTGAGTTTGTCATTGAGGAAGAAAAAGAATTTTTTGAATTTAAATTTGCATCTATATTTGAAAAACTGCGCGAAAAGTGGCAAGACCAACAGTTATTTGGGGAGCAGAACGTATGAGTGGAATGTTGATGAATGAACATAACAAATGGAATGCATTTATCGAAACGCCATTTTATACGAAAACAGGAAAGGTACATAGCGTTCAGGAACAGTTTTTTATTTCGAAAGGGCCAAAGGCAAAAATCGGTGACGTTTGTCTAGTTGGGGAACATCGTGTTTTATGCGAAATAATCGCAATTGAAAAAGAAAACAATACGCTGCTACCATTTGAACAGACTGAGAAAGTATGTTATGGCGATTCCGTGACGCTTATTTCCGAAGATGTTGCCGTACCTCGAGGGGACCATTTGCTTGGGAAAGTATTAAGTGCAAACGGAGAGATTTTAAATGAAGCGAATGAGAATGTACCACTTCAAAAAATAAAACTAGATGCGCCTCCTATTCATGCGTTTGAGAGGGAAGAGATTACCGAAGTATTTGAAACAGGCATTAAATCTATTGATTCGATGCTAACAATTGGTATTGGACAAAAGATTGGAATTTTTGCTGGCTCAGGTGTCGGGAAATCGACGTTACTAGGAATGATTGCGAAAAACGCCAAGGCTGACATTAATGTGATTAGCTTAGTAGGAGAACGTGGTCGTGAAGTGAAAGACTTTATTCGGAAAGAGCTTGGGGAAGAAGGAATGAAAAAAAGTGTTGTTGTTGTGGCAACTTCCGATGAAAGTCATCTTATGCAGCTTCGTGCAGCAAAACTGGCAACGTCAATTGCTGAATATTTCCGTGACCAAGGAAATAATGTACTGCTCATGATGGATTCCGTGACGCGCTTTGCCGATGCAAGACGTAGTGTTGATATCGCGGTGAAAGAATTGCCAATTGGCGGGAAAACACTTTTGATGGAAAGCTATATGAAAAAGTTACTTGAACGTTCTGGTAAAACGAAAAAAGGATCCATAACAGGAATATATACTGTCCTCGTTGACGGTGACGATTTAAATGGTCCTGTACCGGATTTAGCACGTGGTATTTTAGATGGACATATTGTGTTGAAGAGGGAACTAGCAACGCTCAGTCATTACCCAGCCATTTCCGTGCTAGATTCCGTAAGTAGGATTATGGAAGAAATTGTATCGCCGCATCATTGGCAACTTGCAAATGAAATAAGAAAAACGTTATCTATTTATAAAGAAAATGAGTTGTATTTTAAATTAGGAACGATTCAAGAAAACGAAGAAAATGCTTATATCTTTGAATGTAAAAATAAAATAGACGGTATAAACACATTTTTAAAACAAGGTCGGACGGATAGTTATCAGTTTGATGATATTGTTCAAGCGATGCATCGTATTGTATAGAGACCTCATGTTTGAGGTCTTATTTTTGTTTTTTAATATTTCACAGATTTTTTTTGAAAAAAACTATATAATAGAAAAGGGGAGCGTTATAATAGAAAGGGGTTATAAAACTAGGTGAATAAACAGCAGCATGATACGATAAAATTGCAAATCAATCAAGAAAAAGAACATATTTTAAAAGAAGTGTACGAATTGACAACTGAAAAAAGGAAAATGGAAGAAAAAAAGGAATATGATTTACACGTTTTTCAGTCGCGCAGCAAAATTGTACAAACCGGAGAACGAATTATGGTTGGTATGCTTTCTTCTCATACATTTTCTCCTGAAAGAATAGAAGAATGGGATCGAAAAATACAAAAAATAGTTGGATTTATTCAACAAAATGAAAGTCTTTTAGAACAAATAAAGGAAAAAGAACGTGTAATTGATGAAATGTATCAAGAAGATTGCAAAAAACTTGCGAAAGTACAAGAAAAGCTAGAAGAAAAGATGCTTCTTGATTTGAAAATGTGTATGAACGGATGAGGTGAATGTAGTGATAGAACCTGTATTATTGGTGCAACCAAGTTTACCTCCGCAAAAAGAAAGAGGGCTGGAATTGCAGTCGAAAGATGAAAAATCTGCATTTATAAACAAAATGAATGAATCCGGAAAGGAGAAGCCGAAAACGGAGGAAACAAAGCAACAAGAAGCACCGCAAGAAGAAAAAAAACAATATCTTCTTGTAAAAAAATCTTTAAAACAAGAAGAATCATTTGTAATGGAGACGAAAGAAGATAAGAAAACGACAGAAGAACTGTTACTTGCAGTATCGGAGCAAATGATTGTAATTGAACAATTACGTATACAACCAGAATTGTTATATCAATACATACAAAAAATACAAGAATTATACAAAACATATGGAAATATAAAGTTAGAGCAATTACCAACTGCAGAATTACAACAATTACAAGGGGTTTTGTCTAATTCGAATATTAAAAATACAATATGTTTAGAAGATACAATACAAACAGTGTTAGAAAAAGTAACGATGCCAGAAAAAATGTTACAAGCAGCAAATTTAGTAGAAACGGAGACTTGTGATATTACGAAGAAGCAAGATGAACAAGAAGTGATAGAGTTGCCAAAAATAGAAAGTGAAGATCATGGAAAGCCCGAACTGCCAGAAGTAGATCCCCTACTAGCAGGCAAAGAATCGTTAAGTAAGCCACACCTATCAGGAACAGATCAAACGGTGAAACAGAATGGGCAAGGAGAAAAAGTTACCTTACCTGATTTAGGTAAGAAAATGGAAGCACAAGTAGAAGCATTACAAAAGTTTGTTGTCAAACAAGAGCGCGTTCTATTTCAATTAAATCCTGAAAAACTGGGAACATTAACGGTGTTTATGAAAAAACGTGGAGATCAAATTGATGTACATGTAGAGCTAGAAAAACACGATGCGAAAAAACGAGTGGAAATGATCTTTGATGAATTAAAACTGAAATTAAAAGAAAAAGAAATTCATATTCAGTTTAGTTATTCGGATAAAGATGAGCAGCAACGTAAAGAGCAAGAACAGCAGCAAAGACAAAAACAAAAACCAGCGCGTGCAAAACAAGAGCAACAAGTAAAACAAGAATTTGCTGGATTATTGGAGGGATAAAGAATGCCAACAGTTGGGTTAAATACAACAAGTGCAAATCATATTCCATCGCAAACGCAGGCGCAAAATAGTAAAGCTGCTACTTCATTAAGTGGGGAGCAGACGCGGGCACAAAAATCAGATGGAACGAAATCAGCAAGCAGTCAAATGATGTCGGGTTTACTCGGAAAAGAAGATTTCTTAAAATTGTTTTTAGCGAGTCTAAAATATCAAGATCCATCTAATCCGATGGATATGAACCAAATGATGAATCAAACGGCACAATTTTCGATTATAGAACAAGTGGACAATATGACAAAAGCTGTTGATGCATTGCGCCAAACAGTGTCTACGAACCCGCTTGACGGCGGAATGAAGTTTCTTGGTAAGTACATTAAAGGCGTGGATAGTGAAGGGAAATTGGTCACTGGTAAAGTTGATGTTGTTCGTCTTGCTGGAAATAACGAAGTACAGCTTGTCGTCGGTGACCATATCGTGTCACTATACTATGTAGTAAATGTTTCTGATGAACCAATTAAAGATGAAACAGATCCAGATAAACCAGATATAACGAATCCAGAAACACCGGATGAAACAAATCCAGAAGATGACAAAACAAAAAGTGTTACAACTACAAACAAATAAGGAGTGTACATAAGTTATGATTAAAGCTTTATATACAAGTATTACAGGGATGAATACAATGCAAAATGCACTGAGTGTTACATCAAATAATATCGCAAATGCGCAAACAGTGGGTTACAAGAAACAAAAGGCTATCTTTGATGATTTGTTGTACAACAATTCTGTTGGTTCAAGTGGAGATGGTAAGTACGCTGGTACAAATCCAAAAAGTATCGGGAATGGTGTGAAATTAAGTGGTACATATACCGATTATAGTACGGGATCTATTACACTAACTGGTGGGGCAA
Source organism: Bacillus cereus (assembly GCA_002578045.1). Lineage (GTDB taxonomy): Bacteria > Bacillota > Bacilli > Bacillales > Bacillaceae_G > Bacillus_A > Bacillus_A cereus_AK. Next base: position 37,901 of record NUMR01000008.1, on the reverse strand, counting down.
TGCAAGCAGCAATAGAAGGAGATGGTTTCTTTTTAGTAGGTGATCGAAATGGCGGGAATGTAGAGTATACAAGAAAAGGAATGTTTGGTCTATCACAAGACTATTATGTAGCAACAACGGGTGGACAGTATGTATTAGGTTATGGTACGAAACCAGGTACTGAAGAAATAGATTTTTCTAGTTCGCCTCAACCAATTCAAATTCCGCTCGGTTCTGCTATTGGTGGAATTGAAACTGACAAGGCAACATTGAGTGGGAACCTTTCAAGAGATAAGGAGACAATAACAAAAGAGTTTAATGTTTATGATGATGAAGGAAATACAATAATTTTACGTGTGGAAATGAAACAAGTTATGAAGAAGGAAACAGATGCAGATGGAAATGAGGTAGAAAAACCAGTTCCAGGTGAATACACGTATAATGTATCTACAAAAGCTAAAAATGACAAAGAATTTACTCCGTTAATAGAGAATAAAAATCTTAAATTTGACAAGACGGGTAAGCTAATAGAAACAGATGTTCCTGTAGAAGTTGATGAAGCAGGTAACATTATTAAAGGTGGAACGGTGGATATTCCATTTGGTAGTGGATTAAAGTTAGATTTAAGTGGTTTAACAAATTATCCAACTGAAAATACAATTGCAGCAACTGGAATAAGTGGACGACCAGCTGCGGTAGCAACTGGTTATGTCATTTCTGACGGTGGAGCTATTGTGATGACATATTCAAATGGTAGCATGAAAGTTGCTGGACAATTAGCAGTAGCAACATTTCCGAATTCAGGTGGACTAATGAAATTAGGAAATGGCAATTATACTGCAACACCATCAGCTGGTATTCCTGGAATAGGGGTATCTGGTGAAAACGGCGCTGGTGATGTACGTGGTGGTGCAGAAGAAGGCTCAAATGTTGACTTAGCAGTAGAATTTGTGGACCTTATGTTATACCAACGTGGTTTCCAAGGAAATGCAAAAGTTATTAAAGTATCAGATGAAGTATTAAATGAAGTTGTAAACTTAATTCGATAATTCGTAAGCACAAGAGATTGTGATGATAATAGAAAGGGTTTTTTATTTGTATGACAAGACAAGAACGAATTTTACAACTGCCTTTTTTCCGAGATAAACAAGAACTTGCCCAACAAGTTTTACAATTAGAACAAGAAGAGCGCCTTTATTTACCAGATCAATTTACGATTAAGCAAGTGCCCCCTTATTCATTTGGTGAAAAGAAGGCAGCAATTGGACGCATTCATGAATTTTATTTTGTTAGTATATGCAGTGGTAACACTTGGAAATATCAAGTGTTTAAAGATGAAATGAAATGTCGTGAATTTTTTATTTCGTTGCCTGAAGTTACAGATCAACAACTTGCTTTTTGGTTCAATAATATGGAACTATTAAAATTGGCGTAGTATATTCTGATCAAAATCTATAATTGGTAGGAGGAGAAAAGAAGGATATGACGCAAAATAAGTACCGTGTTACATTTATTTCCCCAAGTGAAATTGAACAGCGCACTGTAATGGCAGCAAATAGTTTACCAGACTTAATTCGGAAAGTAGAAAGTATTATTGCTGATCCAAATGGTTACTTTGTGAATGATAAAAAAAACAACTGTTATTTTAAAGTAATCAAGGAAAATGTAACGTTCATTCAATATGAATTATTATTCTCTGATAAGGAGATTCATGTTGAAAAGTTAAAACATATAGCACCTGCTATATTGCAGCAGTTATTCCAAAAGGTAGATGATCCAGATCTGTATGCACTCTCTCTTCTCGATGTAGATGTAGCGACGAAAGAATATGTTTTAGCAGAAATGAATCCTTCTTTACGGATAAGAGTGGAAACAGAGCTTGCAAAAAAATGGGAAGCACTGCCATCGGAAGTTGCAGAGGCACAAGAAGTATTGTTAGAGGCACTTACTTCGTTTATACAGGAATAAAGTGAAACTTTAATCAGTGGGGGTTTTGCCCATCCCCCACTGATTATGAACTCACACCAATCGGGTTTTTACGGGCAGTTATCTCCCACCTAGCTACCTCGCATTCGCCGAATTTTGAGGTGGGAGTCTTACTGCCCACAAATAGCGGGATAAATTTTTATATAGATAAGTCATCTATCTGTATGGGCATTTCATTCAGATAGATGACTTTTATACCTAATAAAGCTTAATAAGCATATATATGAAATTATTGGAAGGGGAGCGACACCTATATGTCACAAGCGCAAAGCATCTTATTAGAGAGTGGAACAAATGAACTAGAGATCGTCACATATACTGTTGGTGAAAATTTATTTAGCATTAATGTAATGAAAGTACGCGAAATTATTAATCCATTTCCTGTTACAACTGTGCCGGAATCTCATCATGCGGTCGAAGGTGTTGTGCAAGTACGCGGTGAAATTTTACCGGTTATTAACCTAGCAACAGCGCTTAATTTAAAATCTGTGAAGCCACTTGATCAAACGAAATTTATCATCTCAGAATTAAATCAAATGAAGGTGATTTTCCGTGTAGATGAAGTACATCGTATTCAAAGAATTTCGTGGGAACAAATTGATGAACCAGCTTCATTATCGATGGGATTAGAAGAAACAACTTCTGGTATTGTAAAACTAGATGGAAAAATCATTTTACTATTAGATTATGAAAAAATTGTTTGTGAAATTAGTAACTCTGGTTATGAAACGCAAAAACTTCCAGGATTAGAACAAAAAACAGATCGTTCGGAAAAAGTTATTTATATTGCCGAAGATTCAGCGATGCTACGTCAAGTATTAGAAGAAACATTGTCAACAGCTGGCTATACAAAAATGAATTTCTTCAGCAACGGTGCAGAAGCGTTAGCGCAAATTGAAAAATTAGCAAAAGAGCAAGGTGAGAAAATGTTCGAGCATATTCACCTGCTTATTACAGATATTGAAATGCCGAAAATGGATGGTCACCATTTAACAAAAGTAGTGAAAGACCATGAAGTAATGAATAAACTGCCAGTTATTATTTTTTCCTCCTTAATTACAAATGAATTGTATCATAAAGGGGAATCCGTGGGAGCGAATGCGCAAGTAAGTAAGCCGGATATTCAAGAATTAATTGGTCTTGTTGATAAGCTTGTTTTATAACATAAAATTAATATAAGAAAAGGCCTTATAGTTAGCTCACAGCTCAATGTTCACTGAATATTGAGCTGTGAGTGTTACTATCTGAAATAGTGGAATTTAATTTTTATTTTTGAGTTTAAAAGAATAAAGTGAAACTTTAATCAGTGGGGGTCTTGTCCATCTCCCACTGATTATTCGCCCACACCAATCGGGCTTTTACGGGCAATCATCTCCCACCTCGCATTCGCCGAATTTTGAGGTGGGAGTCTTACTGTCCACAAATAGCGGGATAAAAGTGAAAAACAGAAAAATGATGGTGGTATATTGAGTACGTTGATTTTTTTATTTTGCTAAACCACAAAGATTTTTCGGAGAAATTACACAAGTAATATTATACAATTTCATTACAGGTGCTCTTTTATGCATAACCAAAAAGAATATTTGAGCATAATAAATTGCTAACGATAAAAAATCACTATTTGCTATATTTTGATACTTTTTATACATTTTTGTATGTTAATTATTTGACAGATAATTTGGAAATGTTATAATATGGATATGGAAAAATTTCTATTTTATAGAAAAACGTGGGAGAAATATAAGAATTGTGAAAAGATGAGGAGGAGTGGCATAGATTATGTATCATCACAAAGCAATTAATGTATTAAGTCTTTTGCAAAACATGTCAAATAATAAAAAAAATGATATATATCTAGAAGCGGAATTCAAAAAAATAGAGAAACAATTCCAAATCGGATATGAAGAGTTAATCGATTTATATAATAAAATAGTATTATTTCAAATAGATATAGAAAAAAATGGCGGTATGTTAGCATATGAAAAATCAAATATTACATGGTTAAAATCTGAATTAGAACTCTTATATGCTGTTTATCAATTTTGTCAGCGTCATGATTTAAACATTGTTAATATTTCAAAGTATGTAAGTAAAAAAGAATTGAATCTTTTTCAAAAAACGGAAAGCCAATTACAGAATACATATTACAAATTAAAAAAAGAAGAAATGCCGTTTGCAAATATTAAGAAACAAAAACCAGGACGTAAACGCAAACATATACCTGCAAAAGAATTGAGGCAAGAGCTAAAACAAAGGCGAGAACCTGAAGCAATTTTAAAAGTAGAAGAAAACCTCGTAACAGTTTTATCAGGAATTGTTGATAACTTTGAAACAATTAGTGGGCATGGTGAAAAAAAAGAGAGAGAACTACATCAGTTTATGGAAGGAATTTATAAGCTTTCTAGCATGGCGGCAGAGCGAATGAAAGATGAACATGAAGTAAATGGTTTAGAAGGTGAATTGAAATCCTTACAAGCCGAAAATGAGCGGTTACAGCGTGAGAAACAAGAACTGATTACTGATATTAAGGAAATGACGCATCATTTGATTCATTTTATTACCAGTTCTGATATTGATCAAATTCGTTCATTGCCATATTTTGTGAACGTGTGTAAGCAAGGTTTACATAAATTAGGATTATACAATGCGCAAGATGGGAAAATGAAGATTATGGTTGATCGAAGTGGACAAGTGATGACAGTAACGCAATAAAATTTGGGTACAAAATAAAGTGAAACTTTAATCAGTGGGGGTTTTGTCCATCCCCCACTGATTATTCACCCGCACCAATCGCGCTTTTACGGGCAGTTATCNNCCGCAAATAACGGGATAAAAGGGAAATATATGTTCACTATGTTTTCCCTTTTTATTTTGTATGAAATCGTTCCACTATATTAATACAGCATATCGTTAATTATGACTGTAATAGCTTTAATATCATTTGCGGAATTTGATTTGTCCGTGAAACCATACTTAAAGCAACTGCCGTTAATATGTTATACTTTACAAACTCGCTCATTTTTCGTTTTCATATAATGACTGTTGTGCGTGCATGCTATAGACACTGCTTATTCATATAGAAAAATAAACCTCTCTGCAAGCAGAGAGGTTTATTCATGAAACTAACTCAAATGGATTATTGTAATAATTTAGAAACCATTTGTGGAGTTTGGTTTGCTTGAGAAAGCATGCTAATACCAGCTTCATTCAAGATTTTGAACTTCGTCATTTCAGACATTTCTTTCGCCATATCAGCGTCTTCGATTTGAGAAGCAGCTGAAGCCATGCTAGATTCTTGGCTCTTAAGGTTGTTTACGTTAAAGTCAAGACGGTTTAATGTAGCACCTAAAGTTGCGCGGTTAGAAGCGATTGTTTCTAGAGCTTCGTCAATAGATTTGATTGCATCAGAAGCATTTGGTAAATTTTTTGTAATATCTCCTGCTGCAGGTGCAGTATAAGCAGTTCCGATTGCTTGAGCAAGCGTTTGAGAAGGAGCAGCTTCGTACGCTTCAATTGCATCTGTAACAGCTTTAATTTGATCGTCACCCATTAAATTTTTATCAACCTTATCAAATGCTGTTTTAAACGCGTCAACCGCTGTTGCAATCTCTTCTGGAGTTGATGTACCAGTTAAGGCAGCTAATGCTGTTTTAGCAGTACCTACAGCATCAATGTTTGCTTGATCTTTAGCAATGTCTGCTGCTGTAATTGTGATTGTTTTGCTACTAGATCCTTGAATTGATAATGTATCAATTTTTAAAGCGTTAGTAGATGTATTAGCTAATTCAATATTAATTTGTTTGCTAGTATCAGCATTATCAAGCGTTTGGATAGCGATAGATTTGTTAGTACCATCTAATAATTTTTTGTCGTTGAATTCTGTGTTTTTAGAAATGTAATCGATTTGATCTTTTAATGCAGCAAACTCTTTGTCAAGTGCTGCTTGGTTTTTGTCTGTGTTCGTACCATTTGCAGATTGGTTTGCAAGGTCACGCATACGAAGTAAGATGTTAGATACTGAGTTCATTGCTGAGTCAGCTGTACGGATTAATGACATACCGTCTTGTGTGTTGTTAGCAGCAACTGCTAAGCCACTTTCACGAGCACGCATACGAGTTGCGATTGCAAGACCTGCTGCATCGTCAGCTGCGCTATTGATACGTTTACCGCTTGATAAACGGTTCATCGCTGTGCTCATTTTTTCTTGGTTTTGGCGCATGTATTCTTGCGTACGCATGCTGCTAATGTTCGTATTAATTCTCATTATAAGAACCCCCATTTTTTTATTTATTTTTCTGTAAATTCCTAAACGGTAATATACAAAAAAATCAATTTCGAGATTTATTGTAAGCTTTGTTGCAGTAAGTGTCAACTTAAAATTTGAATTAATAAATATAAAAAATGCAATTTTAACAATCTGTTTATTTTTTTATTACAATTTTATTTAAAAGGCTTATTGCAAACTTTTAAAAAAAACTCTAATATTAGATTATCTTTGTTTACCGAAAAGGTGATATTATGGTGATTGGGAATATAGTAAAAGAAGTTCTTTCATATAAGAAAGGACAAATTCAGCAAAAGCTAGGCAGTCCCCAGGCGTTTGTTAGTAGTCGTTTTCAAGAAAAACTGCAGAGTGAATCTGTGAAGGAAACGACAGTTACTGCGCAGCCAGCAAAAGTAGAAGATATGAGTCAACTGGTACAATCTACGAAAAGAGATAGGGATGTTAATAAGCCGGAAGAAACTATTAAAGTAGAGGATGCTAGTAGGCTTGAAGAGATGGCTGAAACGAGGAAAGCAGATGAAGTGCAAGTTGCACAAAAAGAGTTTAATCGGCGTTTCCCAGAAACGAAAAATGAGGCTGCTGATACGTGGGGGTTAACGAAGAAGTATAATATTCAAAAAATACGTTCTTACAATGAAGGGAAATATGAGGATATTATTGATCGTGTAAGTCGTACATATGGAATTCCGAAAACATTAATTCAAAAAATGATTGAAGTGGAGTCGGACTTTAATCCGAAAACGGTGTCACATGCCGGAGCGAAGGGATTAATGCAACTTATGCCAGCGAATGTGAAAGAGATGGGTGTGAAGAATCCATTTTCACCAGCGGAAAGTATTGAAGCTGGGGTAAAAGAGCTCAGTGGTTATTTAAAAAAGAATAACGGAGATCTCGTCTTGGCGCTTGCGTCTTATAATGCCGGACCTGGTAATGTGAGGAAGTATGGAGGCGTACCACCGTTTAAAGAAACGCAAGGATATATTAAAAAAATATTAAATATCGACGTTTCAAACTAAAATTTCATTATACATAAAGAAAATGTGAAGTTTTTGTAAACATGACATGGGAGTTGGCTAGTTTTGAAATTACAAGATAATATTCCATTAACAATTTATTTTGAAATTGGAAAAACAAGAAAGAAAATTGATGATTTGCTTCATATTACGAAAGGAACATTGTATCGTCTTGAAAATTCAACAAAAAATACGGTGCGTCTTATGCTGGAGAATGAAGAGATTGGAACCGGAAAAATTTTGACGAAAAATGGAAAAATGTACGTCGAAATTGTTGAATTGAAAGGATAGGGAAGGGGATTTTCATGAGTGGCGATAAATTAAGCCAAGAGCAAATCGATGCACTGCTGAAGGCGATGAATGATGGTTCAGAGATGCCCGCTTTCGCACAAGAAGCAGACAAGCAAGAAAAGTTTCAAGAGTATGATTTTAATAGGCCGGAAAAGTTCGGTGTAGAACATTTACGTAGCTTACAAGCAGTTGCAACTAGCTTTGGAAAGCAGACGTCGCAGTCGTTAGCAGCGCGCATGCGTATTCCAATTGAATTAGAACCATCAACAGTTGAACAAGTTCCATTTACAAGTGAGTATGTGGAAAAGATGCCGAAAGACTATTATTTATATTGCGTAATTGATCTCGGGTTACAAGAGCTTGGAGAAATTGTTGTTGAGATGGATTTAGCATTTATTATTTATATCCACGAATGTTGGCTTGGCGGAGATAGTAAGCGTGATTTTTCTATGCGTAGGCCGCTAACAGCGTTTGAGTTTTTAACACTCGATAATATATTCTCTTTACTTTGTAAAAATTTAGAGCATGCATTTGAAAGTGTTGTTGCAATTAAGCCAAAGTATGTAACGACGGAGACAGATCCGAATGCACTGAAGATTACGACACCAAGCGATATTATTGCATTACTGAATGTCAATATGAAAACAGAATTTTGGAATACGACAGTTCGTATTGGGATTCCATTCTTATCTGTTGAAGATATTATGGATAAGTTAACGTCTGAAAATATTGTCGAACATTCTTCAGATAAGCGGAAAAAGTATACGTCTGAAGTAGAAGTGAAAGTAAATCAAGTGTATAAGCCTGTCCATGTAGCGGTAGGTGAACAGAAAATGCAAATTGTTGAGATTGAGCAAATTGAAGAAGGCGATATTATTCCGCTGCATACGAAGGTTTCAGACCAATTGCGTGGTTATGTAGATGGAAAACATAAATTTAATTGTTTTATTGGGAAAGATGGAACGCGTAAGGCGCTCTTATTTAAAAGCTTTGTAGAGTAGGAGGATCTATATGAACCATGAAGTATCTCCTGTGTCATTAATGGGATTAGAAGAATATACAGGGAATCGAACCGAAGTAAGTAAGGCACATATTGATACCGTTTCTGATATTTCGATTGAGCTTGGCGTGAAACTTGGAAAGTCATTGATTCAGCTTGGTGATGTGAAGAAATTAAAAGTTGGAGATGTTCTTGAAGTAGAGAAAAACTTAGGGCATAAAGTAGATGTGTATTTAAGTAATATGAAAGTCGGCATTGGTGAAGCAATCGTAATGGATGAGAAGTTCGGTATTATCATTTCTGAAATTGAAGCTGATAAGAAGCAAGCCGCGCTTATGAAAGCGCAAAGTCAACAAATGCAAGATAAAGAGTAGAGGAGGAGTCATATGTCGTATATGACGACCTTATTTCAAGTCGTTTTACTGTTTGGTGCGCTCGGCTATGGTGCATATTATATGACGAAAAAGACACGCAAACAGCAGTTTTTTAAGCAAGGTGAAAATGGACATATTCAAGTAAAAGACGGTGTGTATTTAAATCATCAAACGAGCGCCTTTTTATTTGAAGTGGATGGAAAGCAAGTGTTCACTGTTATTAGTAATAACGGTGTGCAGTCTGTGCAATTAACAGGAACAGGAAATCAGTTTCAACAAGCGCTACAAGACGCGGTGAAGAGTGAAACGAAAAAAGTAGAGGATCCATTATGAGAATAAAGAAACACTTATCATTATTAGCCGTTATTTTCGTACTTTCTATCGTTTTTTCAATTATTTTTGTAAATCCAGCGTATGCGGCCCCGAACGGTTTTATTAATTTCGAAAATGGAAAAGAGTTTACGAGTAATTCAAGTGTACAACTATTTGCGCTCGTTACCCTTTTATCACTATCTTCTTCTATCGTTCTATTATTTACACATTTTACTTATTTTATGATCGTTCTTGGGATTACACGTCAAGGACTTGGGGTAATGAATTTACCACCAAACCAAGTGCTTGTTGGACTTGCATTATTTTTATCACTCTTTACGATGCAGCCTGTACTCGGGCAGTTAAAGAGCGATGTGTGGGATCCGATGACGAAAGAGAAAATAACTGTAAGCCAAGCTGCGGAGACGACAGCTCCGATTATGAAAGATTATATGGCGAAGCATACATATAAGCATGATCTAAAAATGATGCTGAAAGTACGCGGAGAACAATTGCCGAAAGATTTGAAAGATCTTTCATTATTTACACTCGTACCATCCTTTACGTTAACGCAAATTCAAAAAGGACTTTTAACAGGGATGTTCATTTATTTAGCGTTTGTATTTATAGATTTAATTATTAGTACACTTTTAATGTACCTCGGGATGATGATGGTACCGCCGATGATATTAAGTTTACCGTTTAAAATACTCGTTTTCGTATATTTAGGTGGATATACAAAAATCGTCGACATTATGTTTAAAACGGTCGCCTGAAGCGTTTGATGCTATGTGATAGGAGTCATATAAATGAATACGTCACCAATTATAGATATTTTTCAAACCTTTTTTTATAAAGGGGTTATGATTTTAATGCCGGTTGCCGGCATCAGTATGATTGTCGTTATTATCATCGCTGTCATTATGGCGATGATGCAAATTCAAGAACAAACGCTGACGTTTTTACCGAAAATGGCGAGTATTGTGCTTGTTATTATCATATTAGGTCCGTGGATGTTTCAAGAGTTAACGACGCTTATTTTAGATTTATTTGATAAAATTCCATCGCTATTGCGTTCGTACTAAGATAGGTGAACTGAAATGAATATGGAATTATGGGCGGCGACGTTTTTTGCGTTTTGCCGCATTACTTCATTTTTATATTTTTTACCGTTTTTCTCAGGACGATCGATTCCGGTGATGGCAAAGGTTACATTTGGACTCGGTCTTTCGATTACAGTGGCAGATCAAGTTGATGTCTCTCATATAAAGACAGTTTGGGACGTCGCAGCTTATGCAGGAATGCAAATTGTAATTGGATTATCGCTTTCAAAAATTGTAGAAATGCTGTGGAATATTCCGAAAATGGCTGGGCATATTTTAGACTTTGATATCGGTTTATCACAAGCAAGTTTGTTTGATGTCAATGCAGGGTCACAGTCTACTCTACTATCAACACTTTTTGATATGTTCTTTCTCATTATTTTCATTTCACTTGGCGGCATTAATTATTTCGTTGCCACGATTTTAAAGTCGTTTCAATATACAGAGGCGATTTCAAAATTGTTGACGACTAATTTTTTAGATAGTCTACTCGCAACGTTATTATTTGCGATCACATCAGCGGTTGAAATTGCTCTTCCGCTTATGGGAAGTTTATTCATCATTAACTTTGTTTTGATTTTAATTGCAAAAAACGCTCCGCAATTAAACGTTTTTATGAATGCGTATGTAATTAAAATTACGTGTGGTATTTTGTTTATTGCGATGAGTGTACCGATGCTCGGTTATGTGTTTAAAAATATGACAGATGTGTTGCTTGAGGAATATACGAAACTATTTAACTTTTTCTTAACGAAGTAGGGGGACGCGTATGGCAAAGGATAATAAAACAGAAAAGGCCACCCCGCAGAAGCGTAAAAAATCGCGTGAAGAAGGGAATATTGCCCGGAGTAAAGATTTAAATAATTTATTTTCCATTCTCGTATTAGCAGTTGTCGTTTACTTTTTCGGAGATTGGCTCGGTTATGAGATTGCAAATTCCGTAACGGTGCTGTTTGATCAAATTGGGAGAAATACAGATTCGACCGAGTATTTTTATTTAATGGGGATTTTACTACTAAAAGTATCAGCTCCGATATTGATACTCGTCTATGCTTTTCATTTATTCAATTATATGATTCAAGTCGGTTTCTTATTTTCTTCTAAAGTCATTAAGCCGAAAGCGTCACGTATTAATCCGAAAAATTATTTTACGAGGCTGTTTAGTCGTAAAAGTTTAGTAGATATATTAAAATCATTGTTTTATATGGGATTAATCGGTTACGTTGCTTACGTTCTCTTTAAAAAGAATTTAGAGAAAATCGTGAGTATGATTGGATTTAACTGGACAGCGTCACTTACTGAAATCATTAGGCAAATTAAATTTATCTTTTTAGCTATTTTGATTATTTTAATCGTTCTTTCTATTATTGATTTCATTTATCAAAAATGGGAGTACGCGCAAGATATTAAGATGAAAAAAGAAGAAGTAAAACAAGAGCATAAAGATAATGAAGGGGACCCGCAAGTAAAGGGGAAACGGAAAAGCTTTATGCATGCCATCTTGCAAGGAACAATTGCGAAGAAGATGGATGGCGCAACGTTTATAGTCAATAACCCGACACACATTTCGGTCGTACTTCGTTACAATAAACACGTTGATGCGGCCCCGATTGTCGTTGCAAAAGGGGAAGATGAGCTCGCATTATATATACGAACGCTTGCCCGTGAACAAGAAATACCAATGGTGGAAAACCGTCCACTTGCTCGTTCTTTATATTATCAAGTCGAGGAAGATGAGGCGATTCCAGAAGATTTATACGTAGCTGTAATTGAAGTTATGCGCTATTTAATTCAAACGAACGAACTTGAAGTATAATAGCGCGTTTGGAGGAGATCTCTTTGTTTAAGATAGATTCTGCAAGAACCTATTTTTCTATCTTTTTAGCAGCGTCATTCGTTGTGGCGCTCTTAATTCCACTTCCGCCATTTATACTTGATATCATTATCGTTTTTCTACTAAGTATGTCAGTGCTTATTTATATGCGAGCGACAAGTATTAACGAGTGGGATGAATTAAAGTCATTTCCGACGATGTTGTTACTAATCGGGATTTTTCGCGTATCGATTAACGTTTCGACCACGCGAGCGATTTTAACAAACGGAAATGCCGGACATGTTATTGAAGAATTCGGCCAGTTCGTAATTGGCGGGAACTTATTAATTGGTATCGTTATTTTTACAGTATTAATCATATTCCAGTTTATCGTTGCAAACGGTGCATCTCGTACAGCTGAAGTTGCGGCTCGTTTTACACTTGATTCTTTACCAGGGAAACAAATGTCTATCGATGCTGACCTAAACCAGCGCATTATTACAGAAAAAGATGCACAGGCAAAACGAAAAAAATTAAATATGGAAACAGAGTTTTACGGGGCGATGGATGGTGCCGGGAAGTTCATTAAAGGGGACGTTATTTTCGGGATTGTTATTTTATTCGTAAACATTATTTTCGGTTTAATTGTCGGGATGATGCAGCAAGGAATGAGTTTTGCTGAGGCAGCTCTTCACTATACACAGTTAACTGTCGGTGACGGAATTGTAAACCAAATCGGTTCGTTAATGCTTGCGATTTCAACAGGTATTATCGTAACGCGTGTATTTGACGGATCACCTGATACAGTAACAGAAGGAATCTTTAAAGAGTTATTAGCGCATGAAGTGGTTGTATATGCGCTTGGTGGTTTATTTATTGCAATGGGTATTTTTACACCGTTACCATTTCTACCGTTTGCTCTCGTTGGTGGAACGATTATTTTCTTAGGAATTCGCAATAAACAACGAATAAAGAAAGAAAAAGAAGACGAGCTTCAAAAAGAATTAGAAATGATTCAAGGCGACGAAGAACAACTGCAACAAGTGGAAGATTCATTTGGAGTATTTACAGATAAATATCCAATTATTGTAGAACTCGGTTTAGATTTAGCGGCGCTTGTAAAGCAGAAAATTAACGGGGAAACAGCTCGTGATAAGGTTGTTCTTATGAGGAAGTCGATTATTACCGACCTTGGTATTAACGTTCCAGGCATTAACTTTAAAGATAATACGAGTTTTAGACCGCGCGGACGTTACATTATTCGTATTAAAGGTGCGAAGGCGGCTGAAGGTGTTTTAAAATCAGGATACTTATTAGCACTCAAAACACCGAACGTAATGGCTGATTTAGATGCAGAACCAGCGAAAGATCCCATTTTTGGTGAAGATGGATATTGGATTTTAGAGCATATGGTGCAAGATGCACAAATGAAAGGCTATCAAGTGTTAGAGCCACTTAGCATATTAATTACACATTTAGATGTTGTCGTTAGGCGTAATCTTCATGAGTTAATTCAGCGTCAACATGTGAAAGACTTAATCAACTCTCTTGAATCTGATAATGGCGTTCTATTAGAAGAAATTAAGAAGAAAGAAATTGATTTATCACTCGTTCAAAATGTTGTGAAACAACTTCTAAAAGAAGGTATTTCCATTCGTGATTTACCAACAATTATTGAAGGCATTATTGACGGAAAAGAAGTTTATCAAAACCATGTTGATGGTGTAACAGCATTCGTCCGTGAATGTATTTCAAAAGTTATTTGTGAAAATGCGAAAAATCCGGACGGGAAAATTTATGCGGCACTTTTCTCTGATTCAATAGAGTTAGATGCGGATGTTGTGAACAATTCCTATCAAGGTTATTTATTAAACTGGGATTTAGATTTAGAAACACGTGTCGTTGAGCAAGTACAGCACGTATTTAAACAAGCACGTTTAATAGGAAGAGAACCAGTGTTATTAACGCGTAGAAAAGATTTCAGATTTGGTATTGTAAGACTTCTTGAGCGTTATCAAATAGAAGCACAAGTGCTTTGTATTAGTGAATTAGCACCAGAAATTGTTGTGGATCAAATTGCTTATATTGAATAGCAGGGGGTGAAGTAATGGAAAATACAGAAAAGAAAGAAGCGTTAATGCGAATAAAAGCAGCTTCGAAAAATGAATTGTATCGAAAGTTATTTGACCAATATGGTACAGAGTATTACTACGTTGTCGATGAAAGTGTAAAACGAAATATCCCGTTTTTTTGGAAAAAGAATTATGAAATGTTAGTCGCTTTTCCTGAGGATAAACAGAAAAAAAGTAGCAAAAGAACAACCCAATTTCATGAACAATTAATGGATGTTGTAGGTGATCCCTCAGAAGAAATTGTGAAGAAAAATGGAATTCAGTCGGTACTACACAATTTAGAAAACGTGACGACTTCTATGTCGTATACGGCAATGCAAACAGGAAATAGTGAGGAATGGGCAAGAAAAAAAGAAAAGCTATTAAAGCTGTTTGAAAAAGGAATTGTCGTTGTAAAACAGACGGAAGAGACGACAGTAGCGAAACAGCAACATGCTGTGAAAAAAGTCGTTCCAGTGAAGAAAGAAGAAGTAGTTGTAAAGAAAGAAAAACAAGAATCTGTACCGTTTATTATTCAAAAAGTAATTCGGATGCTAGAACAAAACGATGTGGAGCAATATTTCATTCATGCATATGCTGAAAAGTTAAAAGTGAAGTTTGAAAAAGCAACGATGATTACAGAGGAAGAAGTGATCGGATATATATTGGAAGATATGAAATCTCACTTCAACACTGAAAATGTATTTGAAAAAGAGGTACAAACAATTGCATTAATTGGTCCAACTGGCGTTGGAAAAACGACGACACTTGCGAAAATGGCATGGCAGTTTCACGGTAAGAAAAAAACGGTTGGCTTTATTACGACAGATCATTCGCGCATTGGAACAGTACAACAATTGCAAGATTACGTAAAGACAATTGGATTTGAAGTCATCGCTGTGCGTGATGAAGCTGCAATGACAAGAGCACTTGCGTATTTTAAAGAAGAAGCGCGCGTCGATTATATTTTAATTGATACAGCCGGTAAAAATTATCGCATATCAGAAACAGTGGAAGAAATGATTGAAACGATGGGACAAGTAGAACCAGATTATATTTGTTTAACGTTATCAGCTTCTATGAAAAGTAAAGACATGATTGAAATTATTACGAACTTTAAAGATATTCATATAGATGGTATTGTATTTACGAAATTTGATGAAACAGCAAGTAGTGGTGAATTGTTGAAAATTCCAGCAGTATCATCAGCTCCAATCGTATTAATGACAGACGGACAAGACGTAAAGAAACATATACATATCGCTACAGCTGAACATTTAGCGAAACAAATGATACAAACATCATAAGGAAAGAGGTGAAGAATAAGGCGTCTGCCTTATTCAAACGAGTATGAATGGTCTTTATATAGGTTCTATGGGTATGATGAATTACATGCAGCACATTAATGTTCATTCGAATAATGTTGCAAATGCCCAAACGACAGGATTTAAAGCAGAAAATATGACTTCTAAAGTATTTGATGTACAAGACACATATCGCCGCGGAAATGGGGCTGTGACAAATATCGGTTCGGTCGATTACGCTGTAGTACCAGCTGCGACTCATGTGAATTTAACGCAAGGAAATGTACAAATTACAAATAGCCCTACTGATTTCTTTTTAGATGACGGTGTAGCTGGTACATCATCATTTTTCGTCACTTCAAAAAATGATGAAACATTTTTAACGAGAGATGGTAACTTTACAGTAAATAGTGATCGTTACTTACAAACATCGTCAGGTGCTTTCGTAATGGGTGAGAATAATGAACGTATTCGTATTCCTGAAAATATTGATTTTTTCGTATCTAATAATGGAGAAATTTATAGAGAAATTAATGAGGGCACTGAGCTTAAACCAAATTATAAGAGAATAGTAATTGCACAGTTGCAAACAAAATCAGTAGATGCAGAAACAAACGCCCGCCTCGTGCAACGTGAAAATAAAAGCTTTACTCTAGCAGAAGGAAATGTTATTGATTTACCGAACGGAACAGGTGCAGTTCGTAATCATATGCTAGAAAATTCAAATGTAGATATGACGAAAGAGATGGTAGATCTAATGACGAATCAAAAAATGATTCAAGCATCGCAGCGCATTATGACATCATTTGATAAAATTTATGAAAAAGAAGCGAATGAAATATTGAGATAAAGTACTTCCGTTAACGGGAGTCTTTTTTTATCCCGCTATTTGTGGGCAGTAAGACTCCCACATCAAAATTCGGCGGATGCGAGGAAGTTAGGTGGAAGATAACTGCCCGTAAAAGCCTGATTGGTGTGGGCTCATAATCAGTGGGGGATGGACAAAACCCCCACTGATTAAAGTTTCACTTTATTTAAGGTTAAAAATTCAGAAATATCAGTTGACTGTGTGGAGGTTATTTTTTATATTGGTAGGTATAACTACTAAAGAGGTGACAACGGCATTATATGTAGAGGATGCATACAAAACAAGCTGTGAAACAGAAGTGATAAAAGTAGAGGTAAAGTATTTGTAAAAGAAATAGTTTTTTATCCAACTGGCGGTGTGCAAGAATATAATACGGGTGTCATTGTACAAGATGGAGCCGTATTTGAAGTTAGAGCGATATAAATTGTGGGGAATGAATAATGGATGAAATAATAAAAGAATTATAAAAGTTAGGGTTTTCTCAATATGAATGTAAAGCGTATATTGGCTTATTAAAACATTACCCAGTAACAGGTTATGAAGTGAGTAAACAAACAGGAATACCCTGTTTCATGATTTACGAGGTACTCGGTAAGTTGATGGATAAAGGAGCTGTGCATATCGTTCCTTCTGAACCAGTGAAATATGTACCAGTGCCCGCTACGGAATTAATGGATCGAATGCGAAAAGACTTTGAGAAGTCCTTTGAATTTTTAGACCGAAAATTAAACTGTTTAGAACAAGAGCGACAAATAGATGTAATTTCGCATATTCGCTCAAATGATCGTGTTTTGAAAGAAATATGCAATATAATTAATAAAGCAAAGGAAGAGTTATGGATTTCTGTATGGGAGGATCAAGCGCATGAGATTGAACCATTTATTCATCAAAAAGAAGAGGAAGGCGTACATAGATTTTCAATCTTATTTGACGCTCCATATACAAAAATAGGAGCGACATTTCATCATAATTAAATGACGCCCCACGTTGTTGAAAAGAGAATGGGTGGTCATTTAACCGTAATTGCGCGTGATGAGGAAGAAGTATTAATTGCTAACTTTTCAAATGATAGCACCTCATGGGCTGTTACAACGTACGCCCCAGTTTTAGTTCTCGTTGCTACAGAGTATGTTCGGCATGCTATTATGGTGGAAGAGATTACAAAGGAATTTGGAGCTGATACATTAGATTCGTTATGGCGTGAAAATATAGATTTAGTTCATGTCGTAACAGGAAAACGTAGTATGGAAGAAATGGAGGGGGAAAATGGAGAATAAAGCTCAAGCACATATGACACTGCAGAGCGATGATACGTTTCAGCAAGGTATAAAGGATTGTTTACCAACTGTATTTGGATATTTGAGCATCGGTATAGCAGCAGGTGTGATTGCAAAAACAGCCGGTTTCTCGATTGTAGAAATTGCTTTTATGTCCACCTTAATTTATGCAGGTTCTGCTCAATTCATATTAGCTGGTATGTATGCAGCTGGTGCGCCTGCGTCAGCAATCATTTTTACCGTCTTTTTTGTTAATTTACGCCACCTTTTAATGAGCGCTGCGCTTGCACCGTATTTTACGAAAATCCCTCTATTTAAAAACTTAATTATCGGTTCACAAATTACAGATGAAACTTTCGGCGTTGCAGTGCAGCACGCAGCGCAAAAAGGATATTTAGGTGAAAGATGGATGATTGGGCTAAATGTAACAGCGTATTTAAATTGGATTATTGCTACAATTATTGGTGGGCTATTTGGTGAGTGGATACCAGACCCTCATACGTATGGGATGGATTATGCATTACCAGCAATGTTTATCGGATTATTTGTTCTTCAGCTTATAAGTAGCAAACCGAAACTAGCAATTCATCTTAGTGTTGCCATTGTAGCGATTATTATCGCATATGGTTCACATTTTTTTATGCCAAATAGTATAGCAGTTATTATCGCAACACTTTTAGCTGCGACGATTGGAGTGATGATTGAAAAATGGAAATAAGATTGGACGTATTATTCCTATTACTAGCAGCCGGAGCTGTCACACTCGTACCACGTATTGTACCTCTACTTGTATTTAGCAAACTACAAATTCCAGATTGGGGTTTAAAATGGTTAAATTACATACCTATTGCGATATTAGCAGCACTTTTAGCACAAGTATTATTTATGCATGAGACGATGCAGTGGGATTATCTTATCGCAGCAATTCCGACGTTTCTTGTTGCAATATATACTCGTAGTTTATTAGGAACAGTCTTAACTGGAGTGATTGTGATTATTTTGTTACGTTTCTTTTTTTAAAAAGGATTACGCTCATATAATAGCGAAAGATGTAATAATATGAAATATATAGGGGTGGTGTTATGATACTTTTAACGATAGGAGCAATTTTGTTAACGTTATTTATTTTCTTTATTATTAGCTTTATTACGTTTATGATGTTTGTTGATAAGGCGACACCTCAAATTTATTACGCACCTTGTGAATCAGTGACAGTGAAATCTAAAGGTAAAAATAAAAGGAAGAAAAGTTGATATTTGTCTTTTCTTCCTTTTTCCTTTACATTCCCGAAAGAACTAACAATAATAACCCAAATAGAAAACTAATAAAAGAAAGAAAACAGATACAAATGGAGAACACACGATTATTTCTCCATTCGCGTATGAAAACGATGAATCCTAAAATACAAAGGAAGAACCAAATGGGCAAGAATATGAATTGACTCACTTTCTCTGGTAGTAATGAATAAAAACTTGTTACATATAGTATCCAATTCACAAAAAATAAAGTGCATATGATGAATGATTGTAAGTAGGGACGTTTTAAAAATGTTCCTTTTTTAACGGTTATAAAGATGAGAGTTAAAGCCGAAATAAAAGGAATGATTATGAATAAGAGTAAGAGTAATGTAAGTGACATTTAAGCCTCCTTATTAGGTTATTTTCATAAGAAATGAATCTATTACATTGTATACTTGCTTTGTATATTGCTCGTTATATTTTTCAGAGTAAGGATTTAGAAATCCATGTTCACCATTTAGTTGTTTTATTTGTAGTAAAGGATTATTTTGTTGCTGTAATGCTTTCATTAACGAGGATACTGAAAAGCTAGCTTCTTTTTCGGGGAAAAGAAGTAATGTAGCACATGTAGGTTTCATGTGAATATAGTCACGTATACGGGAACCGTAACATCCAATGATAAAATCAATTTTAGGATTGTTACTACAGAGCCAGGCAATTGTCGCTCCAACGCTAAAACCAATCAGTCCAATACGTGTGTATCTATGGGAAAGACTAGTGACGAGTTCTTCAATTTGTACTTTTCCGTAATTAAATCCAATATGATTCATAAAATAAAGATATGCTTTTTCTTCATCGTTATAATGAAAGGAATGTTGCAATTGTAGAAGATTAGGACAGAATACATCTATATGGGATGAAGTAAAGTGGTCTATAACGTGCTGCATGTGATCGTTCACACCGTATATCTCATGAACAACAACGAGAGCTAATTTTTTCTTCATAATTATAATTCTCCTCTATGAAATTTATACTCTTTCTCTACAAGGCAAATACGCAGGTGGAAGTTTTCATACCATTGCTCACGACCTCTTTTTTTCGCTTCTTTATGTAAGGCGTTCTTTTTCCAATTTTCAATAGCTTCAAGTGATTCCCAATAAGAAATTGTTATTCCAAGTCCCGAATGATTTCGTGCGCTTTCCACACCTAAAAATCCAGGTTGCTGTTTCGCAAGGTCCTCCATTTTTTCGGCAACGGTACTATAGTCTGTTGTATCATTTGATAGATTAGAAGTAAATATAACTGCGTAATAAGGCTTGTTTTTGTCTAAGTCATATTTCATTATCTTTCCCCCCTCGCATGGTGCGAATAATTAATTCATAGTTTGTATTTTAGCAGATTACAAAAAGAAAAGAAGTAGAAGATCCTTATTTTTTTCAGGTGCTATAAAAAAGAGGATAGAAGGAATTTATAGTAAGTAATCTAAAGGAAGAAAAATGCCACTTCAAAAATTGAAGTGGCATTTTTTATATTTCCTCTAAGCTATTAACTGGAACTGTTAATTCGCGTTCTGGATTTTTTACTTCATATATGCGTGCGGTTTCGTTGCGTTCGTCCACGTGTTGAATCATAACAGACATGCCTTGAAAACTGACATTAGCTTGCTCTGACGACACAGAAAGCTCTTTTGCACGTTGAATATTCATTTATATTCCTCCCATCATTATTATCTTTGCTAAAAGGGAGGAATAATATACCATTTTGAGACATTATTAAAGTTTTTGTATTATTTGTAATGTTTCTTTAATAAATGCAGAGAAAATAGAATCTGGATAAGATTGTATCATTTCATTTGCTTTTGTTGCTTCTTCAAGAGCTCTTGTTTTATCATTTAGTTTGACGTAACAAAGTGCACGATATGCACCTGCTGTTGTAAGCCACGCTTGATCCAGTGGATGGTTCATATAATCCGGTATAATACCACGTTGCAATGCTTGTAAAGCTTCTTCGTAACGTTTTAATCCGTACAAAGCCTTTCCTTTTTCAAGATAGTACAGTCCATCGTCTTGAAAAATTGGCTCATCTTTTAGTTTTTCTCGAAATTGTTCTAGATGTTTTAATGCGATTGTATATTCATTAGTAATTGTGTTGTAATAGTAAGCTTTTAAAATATCAATAATCGCGATGGATAGAGTATCTTCTGTAAAAATGGCAAACTGCTCAGATTTTTTTATGTAATATAAATATTGTTCTTTATCAGCTGTAATGACTTTTTGGTAAGATAAAATCCGGTAAAATTCATCTGTTTTATAATACACTTGATGCTTTTTTGAAAATGCGAGTGCTTCTAATATCGTTTCTTCACATTTTTCATAATCGCCACATGCTAGTAAGATGATGGCTTCATATAAACATAACTCGATATGTATAATGAGATCCATTTCTAAATGTTTTTCCTTATAATCATTTCTAATATAATATATAAGTTGTAAACATTCAGCATACTTTTTACGCGTGAATATCGCAAAAGATAATTTTAATTTTGTTTCCGTACTGTCGCGATATAACTTATATTTTTCAAAAATAGAAACAGCTTTTTCTACGTAAGATTCAATGTTGTAATCTTTCATAATCGTCGCAGCAGTTACAAATTGTTTGTATAAGCGAGCTGTATTTAAAGTAGAAGGTAGCTCTGTTTGAACGATAGGTAGTAAAGTCTTGTATACTTCATCGCATTTATTTGCTTTTATTAATGGCTCCATTTTTTGAATGAGTTCTACAATTTCTCCTTCATCTTCTTCTAATAAAAAGCTCGTTTCACATTCAAGTTTTTCGGCAATATATTGTAATGTTTTCATAGAAGGTGTAGCTTTTCCATTTTCAATTTGACTAAGCATGCTTTTTGTCAATTCGGAACCTGCCAGCTCAGTTTGCGTAAGCTTTTTTTCTTTTCGTAAAGTTTTAATTTTTTCACCGAGAGTAGCCATAAAATTGCTCCTTTATAGTCAGAAAGTTAAATGTCATTAAACTTTTTGTTGTGAAAATTGGAAAGTTAATTATATAATAAGTTTAACACAATTTAACTTTTAAGGGGAGAGAGTCATAATGGAAGATGTAAGTATAGGTCAGACTGATTCAAAAATGAAGATTGCAACGAGAAATATCATTTTAATGATGATTGGAAAAATGACGTCTTTATTAGGCGCAGGTATTTACACGTTCGCAATGGGGTTATACGTATTAAAGACTACTGGTTCAGGGATGGGGTTTGCAACTACGCTCGTTTGCGGATCACTTCCAAGGATGATCTGTGGTCCAATTGCTGGTGCTGTAGCAGACCGCGTCAATCGAAAATGGCTTGTCATTGGTACTGATTTATTAAGTAGTTTAACGATGCTTATTATGTTTATTCTTGCTACTATATTTGGACCATCACTTCTTTTTATTTATATTTCAGCAGCATTATTATCAATTTGTGCAAGTTTTTATTCCGTTGCATTAACTTCGTCTATTCCGAGTTTAGTAGATGAAGGACGTATTCAAAAAGCGAGTGCTTTAAATCAAACGGCGGCTTCTTTATCAAATATTTTAGGGCCGATTATTGGCGGAGTTGTATTTGGTTTCTTTTCAATTCAGTCGTTCTTTTTGTTAAATAGCATTACATTCTTTTTAGCGGTTATTTTGCAATTATTTATTGTATTTGATTTATATAAAAAAGAAGTGGCTGTGAGTAAAGAACATTTCTTGACGAGTATAAAAGAAGGTTTTTCATATATAAAACGACAACATGAAATATATGGTTTAATGAAAATAGCATTGTGGGTAAACTTTTTTGCGTGTGGTCTAACAGTTGCACTTCCATACATTATCGTACATACATTGCATTTATCTTCAAAGCAACTTGGTACTGTAGAGGGAATGTTAGCAGTCGGGATGTTAATTGGTGCGATTGCTTTATCGGTGCGTAAAGAAGTGAATAATCCGTTTCGTTCTATTTATACTGGACTGTTTTTATTTGCAGGTTTAAGTTTATGTACAGTCTTTCCGTTGTTAGTTATCATTCCAAAAGTAGCAAGTTTTATTTACTATATTGCTTTTATGATGTTAACTGGTATAGCAATTATGATTGTAAACATTCCAATGCAAGTACATATGCAAAAAACGACAGATCCGAGCTATCTAGGGCGTGTATTTGGATTGCTTGAAACAATTGCTACTGCAATTGCGCCACTTGGTATGATTGTATATGGACTACTATTAGATATGTTGCCAACTAGCATTGTTATGATGACAATAGGCGGAGGTTTATTGTTAGTTGTATTAGTTGGAGTAAGGCAACATATGGCGAAAAAACAAGTAGATGTGTCGGCTTAAAAATAAGAAAATAATAAAAATTTGACTTATCATTATAAAAATGACTGAATTAGTATTTTAGTTTTTGAAACTCTTTTTCATGTATGTTAAAGTAAAGTGAGCTTGCAAAGAAAAGGAGACAACAGCATGAAAAAATTAAGTTTTGTTATGCTTTTTCTATTAGTCTTAATGGTTGGATGTAGCAATTATGACACATATATTGAAACAGGTATGCAATCATTGAAAGACGAAAAGTATAGTGATGCAACAATGTGGTTCGAAAAAGCAGAAAAAGAGAAATCAGGAAATGAAGCGAAATCATATAAAGAAGTTGCTGAGAAAATGGATCACGGAGCAACAGCATTAAAAGACGGTAAGTATTTAGAAGCGAAAGACATTGCAAATGAAGTGTTACAAAAGAAAAAAGATGATGAACTTGAAAAAGCTGTAACATCAAATGCAGAGAATATGCTTCAAAAAGCAAAAGATGTGGAACAGAAAGTAAATGAAAGGGTGGCAAAGCGTAGAAAGGTAGATGAAGAAGGAATTGATAAACTCATTAAAGCTGTCGATAGTATAGATGAAGTGAAAGAAAAAGAGAAAAAAGTATCAGAAGCATTAGATAAGGCTGAAGAGGCGCAAGCAAAAATTGAGGCAAAGAAAAATAAATAGATTTATAGTTTAAAAGGCTGTCGTGCATAAAGACAGCCTTTTAATTTTTTGTTGCAAATGAATGGATGCTCTGTAGTAAAAAAGAAATGATTTTAGAATTCCATCTGTCCTCATGATGAATCGTATAAATATTACGCTGAAATTCAAATTCAGGGATTGGTATATAGCATAGCTCATTTCTTTGTATTTCTTGCTCAATAGCAAGTTTAGAAATAAAGTGAAACTGTAATCAGTGGGGGTTTTGTCCATCCCCTACTGATTATGAGCCCACACCNNTATCTCCCACCTAACTTCCTAGCATTCGCTAGAGCAATTGTAACGAAACCTCATTTTATTTTGTTACAAAAAGTTGAAATCAAAGTTTTTTATAAAAAAAAGGTTTATAATAAAGATATAATTAATTACAAGGAAGTGTAACTATGAGTACTGTAACAATCGTATATGGTATCATTCTTTCTACAATTTTTGTTTTATTTTTTGTTGGGGTTTCATGTTATATTCATAAATGGAAAGAAAGCGTTGCGAAATTAAATCACATTGAGGAAGAACTTAGTGATTTAATGTTACATCATGGTAAGTAAAAGGTTAATTTTTTAATTAAATAATGTGAAGAATATCACAAAACATGTTCTCGTAATGAAAGCATGTTTTTTTGTTATGTGAATGTTAGGCACATATCATCTATTTTTTCCATACGATACATCGTTAAGTGCAGAATGTTAGGAGCAGAAAAGAGGGATGATATGAGTACGTCAGGTTATGTTCCAGATAATAAAAATTTAAAGAAAAGTTCAGGTACTCCAAACCTTTTCTTTGATTCGAGAAAAAATGTCTTTTTTAAAAGAGACGAGAAAAACGTTGCATATGAAGTCACTTCAACACAATTACCAGTAATGATTGGAGGAGCGTTTGTGGATTTGTTTATGGCGAAAGGCCATAACCACATTGGCATCCGAATGCGTGGGAGTTAGATGTTGTTGTATCAGGAGAAGCAGTTATATCCATTTTAAATCCCGAAACGAATCAATTGCAAACATATCATTTGAAAGCGGGGCAAACTGTCTTTATTCCAATGGGGTGGTGGCATTGGATCACAGCTGTAACAGAAGAAGTACAATTACAAATATGATTTTCAGTTTTGGAAAACCCTTTATATGCCTGACGTGTATAAATTAACTTTTGATAATCATCGTTTCATTTCTGCTGAAAGAATAGAGAAACAGGTCATCGGTTAAATATTTTGTAAAAGTTTATCAAAAAAAGAGGATTGAGAGAAGTTATTGTAGAAGTATGACTTTGTAACATAAAAAATATGTGTTAAAGGAGGCTGTTTACATGTTTGAGAAAGAGAAAGAAGGGCTTATTGAAGTTCACAACGTATATGAAATTGCACCAGTAGATGGAGCAATTATTGGTATGGCAACGGAAGAAGAAATGGAAATTGCTGCTGAACTAGAGTTACAGTACTATGCCCACTCTCGTTTGTTAGAAGCAAATATTCAGTTAGACGGTTCCTCCTCTAAAGAGTTACTTCAGGAGTTTCAGGAGTATGAAAGAAAATCAATGAACTTTTGGCGTGCATTACATAAACGTTTAGCTGTGCCATGGGCATGGGTACTACGTATTGATGTTGCGAATGGTCCTATTTATGTAAACAATGGGAATACGTATTACGAAGAAGTTGATGAAGAAGAAGATTATGAATAGATAAGTAAGGAAGCAGCTTTAGTTGCTTCCTTTTATATATACTTCTATATTTTGTCCTAATATCTCTACAAATTTATGAATAATAACCCTTCCTATGCTTGAAATAATTTTTGGCAAGCGAAAACGATACACCAAACACCTATACCGAATAGGACGGATGTACTAAGTGAAAACGAGTTTTTTAAACCGATATAGACGATAAATAATAGTAGAGCAGATGCAGGAAACCCATATAATACACCTATAGCAAATTGACTTAATTCTTGTTTGTTACCACCTTCGAAAGAAATCCAAAATAGACTAAGTAAACTTACGAGAGGAAGGGCGGCAATAAACCCGCCTATCGTACTATAATGTTTAGCAATTTCAGTAATAACGCCGATAATAAGTGACGAAACGATTACTTTAACGAGGAAATGCATATTTCGCCTCCTTCGCTAATAACGAAAAAGCTTTTTCGATTAATTGTTGTTGTTCTTTTGATAACTGTGATTCCAATATTTTTATCTTTTCTTTATCTAGTAAAGTATGTTTTTCTAATGCTTGAACGCCCTCTTTTGTTAGTGTAAGGTTTACGACCCTTTCATCTTGTTTATTTCTCTCTTTAACGATGAAATCCTTTTGAATAAGACGCTTTACGTGTTCAGACGCTGTGTTATGAGATAGGCTAAGTTCAGAAGCGACTTTCCCAATTGTTATATCTTTCTCATGAGAAACGATTTGCAAAATACGGATTGCTTGGTGAGAAAGGTTGTCTTCATATTCATATCGTAAGTGATAGTAAATACTCTCCCAATGTTGATTAATATCTTTCATAATAATAAATCCTCCTTATTTTTATATCGTACAACAAGACATATTCGTTAATCAAGAAGTAAAATCCTTTTATTTAGATAAAAAATGTTGAAAAAGTTTATTTTTATTGAAATATAAGGTAATCTATGTGTAAAGGTATACATTTAGCAAGAGAGAGGATGATAGCTGTGAATACATTCAAATGGATTAGTCATGAACAGATGTATGTAGATGAAATACATGTTGAAAAATGTGGTCCTCTTTCAGTCGGCGTATATGGGGGAAATCAAGAGAGTGATGCATATGAACGAGGAGATGCGGTGCTAGCTTGGTGGGATCCTGAATTACAATTTGAATTTGTTATGATTTTTGATACACATCACAAAACGAGAAATATACATTATATAATAGAAGCGATTTCAGAAAGGGAAGAAAAACTAAAAGAGTTATTCTCATATCCAATACATTTAGCTTTTCATCATACGCATATGTACTTATTAGCATTATTTACAGATGAGTTATTTATTGAAAAATGTGATCAAGACGATGAGGAACTCGCATGCTTAATTTGTTTAAGGAAAGGCGAATTTTTATATTGGCTATCAGTTGGTAATTGTTTCGCATATTTATTCCATTCAGAGAAAACGAAGAATGGAAAATGTAGATTAAATAAGCGTAAAAATTATGAATATATAGGAAGAAAGAATGTTTTTGCTGCGAATACACCGTGCTTTACATCTGGTGTAAGAGGCTTAGAAAAAGGTCAAAATCATATTGTAATGGCAACGGACGGTATTTTAGAGTGTGATGAGAATAGGTTTGATGATAAACAAACTGTATTAGAAACGTTGCATGATGGTGATTTTTTGCAAATAGAGCCAGTTTTACACAATGTACTACAGTGGAAAAGTAGAGATTGTGCTACCATTATTGGTTGGTCAATTGATACTGAAAATAGAGAGTGTGCAAATTAATAAAAAGGAGTTCATGGGATAATTCCCATGAACTCCTTTTTATATTAAGCGATATGGATACGGTATGTTTTCAACCATTCATTTACTTGTAGCATATACTCCATAGCACTTCTTGCTTCAAAAATGTTAATCTCTTTCTTACTTTGATCAGCGATCGAAAGTAATATGGAATGGTTAACAAGTGAGAAAATGGGATTGTTTTTATTGCTGCACATTTCGAGTGTTAAATTACGAATTGTTTGTAAATAGTGTGGGTCTTGTGAAGTTGGATAAGCACTTTTTTTTCTATTTCGTACATCATCAGGTAAAGCCGGTTTCAGTGCTCTACGTAAAATGCCTTTTTCAATATTATCAATACTTTTTATGTTGAAAGGAACGTTCCATAAATATTCAACTAATCTATAATCGCAAAACGGTACACGAACTTCGAATCCTATAGCCATACTCATACGGTCTTTACGATCGAGTAAGAACGGAAGAAACCTCGTTAAAAATAAATAAAACATTTGGCGTTGTTTCGCGGATTTTTTACTTTCTCCTTCAAGAGTAGGTACTTCAAGTATCGCTTCTTGGAATCGTGTATGAATATAGTTTTCTAAGTTGCATTGGTTACTTACTTCATTTAATAGA
The DNA here is from genome assembly GCA_002578045.1 of Bacillus cereus. Taxonomy (GTDB): domain Bacteria; phylum Bacillota; class Bacilli; order Bacillales; family Bacillaceae_G; genus Bacillus_A; species Bacillus_A cereus_AK. The sequence continues at coordinate 9,816 of NUMR01000008.1, read as the reverse complement.
AGCGGGGATGTGTTTTTCCAATTTGTTAGCCAAGGAAACTTATCTACATACAGTAATTCTTCTTGGTGAAACCAAGGATACCCACCGAATACTTCATCAGCAGATTCTCCAGATAAAGCTACGGTTGCATCTTTTTTCATTTCACAAAATAGTAAATATAGTGAAGTTTCCATTTCACCAGCACTCGGTAAATCTTTCGCATGGAGGGGAACGAATAAATGATTTGCTAATTCTTCTGCATTCACAATAATATTATGATGCGATGTCCCTACATGTTCAGACACGCGTTTTACCCAAGGAGCATCTAGACCAGTGCGCGCAAATGTCAGTTCGAAATCTTTCGCGCTATTTACAAAGTCGATGGAATACGTATGAAGTGTTTTATTTTCCGCTGCAAATTCTTTACCCGCTAGTGCAGTAATGCCGCTAGAATCTAATCCCCCGGATAACATACAGACGAGTGGAACATCTGAGATTAATTGTTGTTTAACAGTATCTTGTAAAATAGATAAAATATGTGAGGATGTATCTTCAATAGAGTCTGTATGGATTTTACTTTCTAAATTCCAATACGTCTTAACTACTGTTTTATCACGTGTAAACGTTATAGAATGTCCAGCACGCACTTCTTGAATATGTTTAAAGACGCCACATCCTGGAGTTCGAAATAAGCCTAATCCAAATATTTCATTTATGCCATCCGCATCAATTTCAGTAGGAACAGATGGGTGAGCTAATAGTGCCTTTATTTCAGATCCGAAAATAATACTGTCATTTCTTTCTGTATAAAAGAGTGGTTTTACACCTAAATGATCTCGTGCTAAAAACAATTGTTGTTTCTGATCATCCCATATTGCAAAAGCAAAAATCCCATTTAAATGTTGTACGCAATCTTCTTTCCATTCTAAATAAGCGTGTAGTAATACTTCTGTATCTGAATGCGTTTCAAATGCATGACCATATTTTCGAAGCTGTTCCCTCAGCTCACGAAAATTATAAATCTCACCATTATAAGTAATTGCATACGTATAATTACCAGCACGGAATGTTTTTGGTTGCGTCCCACCTTCTGGGTCAATAACAATTAAACGCCGGTGTGCAAAAGCCGCGCGAGGAGAAAACCAAAACCCTTCAGCATCCGGACCACGATGCTGAATACTATTTGCCATTTTTTCTAAAATAATATGTTCATTGGAAAGATCCTTTTTCCAATCTACCCAGCCTGTAATTCCACACATACACATCTCATCTCCTAATTTAAAATGTTGAAAAGTAGATTAATGAAATAAAATGTACACTAAGTTAAAGAATGACCATATAAATAGTGTACTACATGAATTAAAATACAGACTTGAGAAAATTTTCTTTGAATGCACAGTTATATGAGATAATGGCTAATGGAAAATATTAAACCACTACATACAAAAAATAATAAAAAATGAGAGAAAAAATTTTTCTGGACGTTATATAGGGTGTAAAAGCTTTTACAAAAAATAAGGGGAATCGCTACATGAAATCAAATGAGAAAAATTTTATAAAAAGATTACAGCGGCAAAAAGAAGATGCGCTAGAATTTGTTGTCGATACATACTTACCACTCATAAAAGGGATCACGCATAAAGTTCTTCTTCCAGTTCAAAATGATGGACTCATAGAGGAATGTATAAATGATATATTTCTTTCCATAGAAAGCAATGGAATTAAGATAACGATTAATGATGCGATTTTCGATGGAAAGACAGTATCAGTAACCTATTCTATAGAAAGCAATAGGGATTTAGGCAAAAATCCAAGTACGTTGGACTTTTTTACTATTAAAGGAGCAGGTGCCCAATCAGGAAGCAATGAAATTACTAAAGTCGCTGATAGGAAATATACAGGTTTAATAAAAACAAGTAGCGATCTAGTTAGTAGTAAAGAAACTACAGTGAATGTGGAATGGAGTATAAAAAGTATAGGCATTTTAGAAACAGAAGAAGAGATAAAAGGGAATTGGAATTTTGATATTAATCTAAAAGGAATAGAAAATAAAGAGCAATTGATCAGAGGTAGTGCAGAAAAAGATGGTGTAAAGGTAAATATGGAGAGAATGGAAATAACACCAATGTCGTTTATTCTATACTACAACCAAGAAGTATCTCAAGAAATAAGGGGTGTATGGGATGGAGTAGATGTCGATGTAGAAGTGAGAGATGATTTAGGTAACCAGTATTCTGGGGAAGGAAATGGAGGGTCAGGTGAGGATTCTTATAATTTTAATTGGAGTAAAACATTCCCACAACTTAATGAGAATGCAACTAAGCTAATAATAACGCCTCACGTTAATTTAAGAATTCATACTCCTGAAAATTATGGCTCGGTAACAATAGTTGGAGGACAAGTAAAGGAGAATTTTGTGTCTCGAAGACTGGGAGGCAATAAGGGTATTGTGTTAGATGATATTGTCATTGATTTAAAGAAATAATAGAGAGACTGCCTCGACCTATTCTTTATTTCTACTATAAAAAATAGTAGCACAGACCATGGCCGTAGTCTGTGCTACTAATCTTAGTATGTTTTTCGTTAAAAACTAGTTACGAGCAATGCATGAGGATGCTGTGTTTTATATTCATTCTTCCACGGAATGTTTAGTTGTTCCCACGATTCCCCGCTATCATTGGATTGAAACACGCCATTGTTATTTAAAGTGTAAAACGTATGTGGTTCTGCCTGGTTTGTAGCAAACATCGAAATGACTGTACCGATTGCAGATGGTAGTCCTTGTTGTACTTGCTGGAACGGAGTATCTTTCGTTTTGCGATAAATATAAGATTCATAAGGAATACGGTGATGAGCGAGATCAGCACTTGGCGCGGCAGAAACGAGAATTGTATCGTAATCAGCTGGATCGATAGCCATGCTGTATAAATAATGGTGCTCAAGACCGACACTACATGATATCCAGCTACTTCCGTTGTCATAACTTTCTAGGTAAGCGCGATCAGGCCCACTCATAAATCCGTCACCGCATGATGCATAAAGGCGATTTGGCGCCTTAGGGTGCATAAGTAATTGATGAGCATCAATAGGGGCACCGAATTTTTTATCAACCCAAGTATGCCCGTTATCGTTACTTTGAATAACAGCACCAGCTTCGATTGAAACGTGGATTGTATTTGGATTGTTTGGATCGATTGTAATCCAGCGTACGTGATGGGTAAAAGGTCTAGGCGGAAAAGCCCACGTATAAGAAGATAATAATGATTTCATATTTTTAAGTTCCGTCCACGTTTCACCGCCATTTTCAGAACGAAATAAAGCACTAGGTTCTGTGCCGACATAAACGACTCCATATCCATTAACTTGTTCATTGGAGCTTATCGTTATGGAAGTGATAGAAGAGTGTAAAATACCATCCTCTTTCGGAAAATCAAAGTAACGATATGAATCCCCAATTGGTCTCCACGAATCCCCGCCATCGTCACTTAACCATAAACCTCTTCCAAATGTTCCACAATATACACGATTTTGTTGGAACGGATCAACTGCAATACAGGTAGGCTGCATATTTTGTAAGTGATATGTGGTTTCGTAGTTACCATATTGTTCTTTTACTACAACAAGTTCACGCTCCATACAGAGAAATAAACGTTTCATTTTAGTAACCTCCTTAAAAATTCTTTCATTAGTAAACAATATGAAAATAAAAAAAGAAGTAGTCTTATTTTTATCCCGCTATTTGCGGGCAGTAAGACTCCCACCCAAAAATTCGACGAATGCGAGGAAGTAAGGTGGGAGATAACTGCCCGTGAAATCCCGATTGGTGAGGGCTCATAATCAGTGGGGATGGACAAAACCCCCACTGATTAAAGTTTCACTTTATTAGGTTCTGTAGGAGCGATTTCATGTCGAACATGTCACCATTCAAATAGAAATTGAGGGTGAATTCAATTATAGTGAGACAATTTGCAAAGTGTGAAAGAAAAAGTGTCATAACATTTTTCGCACAGCATACATATATATAATGTGGCCACAAATACTTTGTAAGGTAAATATTTCATGAAATTACTTTACTTATAAAGAGTCATCTTTTATAATCAAAAGTGGTAATTGATAAAGATTATCATTTTCAATGTTTGTAGAAAGGAGTTTTTTAAAAGATGAGTAGTCAACTCCGTTTTGCTGTTGAAAATCGTAAGAGGCATTTAATTGATGAGTTAATTGGAGCTGGGGTGTTTAAAGTTCGCGATCGACAATTATACGAGCTGTCTTTAGAGGAATTGGAAAAAGAGTATGAAGATATTGAAGATTACGCAAATATTCAGGCATAGCATATAGATTAATAAAGAAGGGGCTGGTTACACTTTTGTGTAACCAGCTTTATCATTATTTCATAGAAATTGTTTTTTGTATATTTTTCTTTTTCGCATGAACAAGCTGTAATTTCGGTTTTTCTTCATCCGGTTTTTGGCTTAATATGAGTACCATTACAATGACACAAAAAGAACCTAATAATTGAAAAGATTGAAATGGTACGTGCAAAATAAGTACGGAAGAAATTATAGCCGCAAGTGGTTCTGTACAACCGAATAATGTTGTTTCTTTCGGAGTAAGGTATCGTATGCTGTCTAAGTATAAATAAAACGCGATAAGTGTTCCGAAAATGACTACAAATATAATAAGGGGAAGGGTATTTAATTTTATGTATTTTGTCGTTGATAATAAAATGAATTCATTTGTAGAAATAAAGTGTAAAATCGTTACGCCAATTCCCCCAATGATCATGCCCCATCCAACGATAACGGATGAAGACCACTTTTCTAACAATCCTTTTGAATACAAACTATAAAATGCAAGGGAGAGCCCAGATAAAATGCCCCAAATGATAGCTGGTGTAGAAACAGCTAAGTTATAAACAGAACCGTTTGTTAGTAAGAGAAAAGTCCCTACTAATGAAAGGGCAATTGAAATAAAATCAATTTTTGATGGACGAACGTTCCATCTGAAAAGTAGGTATACAGTGATAAATATAGGGGCTAAATATTGTAATAATGTTGCAACAGCAGCATTTCCTTCTTTAATAGAAGCGAAGTACGTGTACTGTACAGCAAGCATGCCTAATAGACCGAACAAAATCATCTTATTTGCATCAGACTTTTGTTTCCAAATGCCGAATATCTCTTGTTTTCTCGTTCCGAATGATGACATAATGAGCAAAATAGCACCGGATATAAGCAAACGAATCGTAACTAACCATTCAGTAGAAACGTTTTCATATTGAAAAAGTTGTTGCGCAGCTGTTCCAGATAAACCCCATAAACAAGCGCCGATTATGACCATTATAATTCCTTTTAATCGATTTGAATCCATAAGGTTTACAGCCCTCCTTTCCAAAGTATATATTGTATACAATATGCAATATATCATAGAACGGATTATTAATAAATTGAAAATTCTAATTAAAAATAAAATTGTTTATCCCGCTATTTCCATTTGTAAAAGTAAGTAAAGTAGAAAAAATTAATAAGCCAACAAATCCATATGTATATGATAATTTACTTTAATAAGAAAGGGTTAATTCTTCATCTTTTATGAAATAAAATCATAATTACAATGACAAAAAAATAAAAATAAGAGTAATTTAGTTTGTTAAAAATATGTGTAGAAGGAGTTATACGATGAACTGGGTTACTCATAAACCATCATTTGAATTTGATCATTATAGTCATATTATTCGGGCGCAATCTGCGTGGAGTGGACATTTAGATTTCGCATATGATTTAGTGCGATTTGAAAAGCCAGAAACTTTAGTTGAGTTAGGCACACATTTAGGTGCTTCCTTTTTTAGTTTTTGTCAGGGGGTAAAAGACGGAGGATTATCGACTACATGTTTTGCTGTAGATACTTGGACTGGAGATGAGCATACAGGTCCATATGGAGAAGAAGTTTTTCATATAGTAGAAAAAGTTGTGAATATGAGTTACCCCAATATAGGAAATTTAATTCGATCCACTTTTGACGAGGCTCTGGATCAGTTTCAAGATGAAACGATAAATCTTTTGCATATTGATGGCTATCATACGTATGAAGCTGTTTCTCACGATTATAAAACGTGGCTACCTAAAGTCGCGAAAAACGGTATTGTATTATTTCATGATATTGAAGTTAAAAGGGGTGATTTCGGCGTGTATAAATTTTGGGATGAGGTAAAAGCGAAGCACCCTCATTTTCAGTTTGAACATTCATATGGACTCGGAGTATTATTTCCGAAAGGTTGTAGCGATAAATTTGCGGAAATACTTAAAAATAAAGAAGAAATACAAAATATGTATACATGAAAGATAGAGCATACATCGATTAAAAGATGTGTGCTCTTCTTTTTAGAAAGAGAGTTTTAGGTAAACATTAAAAAGTTTATGATTATTATTTCTAAATAAACAGAAATACAATATTTTTTATATTTTCCATTGCGAAAAGTAGCATCTACTTTTACAATAGAAAGGATTGTGTATATATTATACTGGAAAAATAAATCGAAATAATATGAAAATTCTGTTTTGTCTTTGCTAATTGTATTCTACATACATGTAAGACGACATACATCATGTTATCGACTTGTAAGGAGAGAAAAAAATGAAAAGTGTAAGATTACCATCGATGCCAGAAATCATAATTCTTTTATTACTATTTCTAGCTGTTGTCTTTTCCTTCCAAACGATTTTTGATCTCCCAATTCAATTAGCGCTATTTATTTCATGGTTTTTAGTAATTGCGCTTGGATTAAGATTAGGATTTCGTTATCAAGAATTGCAAGATGCAATTACGAAAGGGATTTCTAACGGATTAGAAGCAATTCTTATTTTAGTTGCGGTAGGGGCTTTAATTGGAACATGGATTGCTGGTGGGGTAGTACCAACATTAATCTATTACGGATTAGAATTCATTCACCCTAGCATATTCTTATTGGCAACGTTAATTATTTGTTCGATCACTTCTATCGCGACAGGAACATCTTGGGGAACAGTAGGAACAGCAGGTATTGCTATGATGGCAATTGGTGAAGGTCTTGGATTACCATTACCACTTGTTGCTGGTGCAGTTCTTTCAGGAGCTTATTTCGGAGATAAATTATCGCCACTTTCTGATAGTACAGTTCTTGCGGCTTCTATGGCGAAAGTAGATGTTATTGCTCACGTTCGAGCTATGCTTGTATTAGACGTTCCAGCTTATATTATCACTAGCATTATGTTTACTGTAGCTGGCTGGATGTATGGCGGTGATAATATAGATTTAAATCGAGTAGAGTTTTTAAAAGAATCTTTATTAAAACACTTTGATATTAAAATCTGGATGCTAGTTCCAGCTGTAATTGTCATTGCACTATTAGCAATGAAGAAGCCTTCTATGCCGACAATTGCAATGGGAGCTTTACTTGGCGCAATTTGGGCTACCCTTTTCCAAGGAATGCACTTTGGAGAAGCAATTGGAACAGCATATAACGGATTCTCAATTCAATCAGGAGTTGAGTTTATCGATAAGTTATTAAACCGTGGTGGGATTAACGGTATGCTCGGTTCCGTAGCCGTAATTATTTTCGGTTTAGGATTTGGTGGATTGCTAGAGAAACTAGGTGTATTAAAGGTAATCGTATCGAAATTTGAAAAGAAATTACATTCTGCAGGTAATGTAACGTTATCTACTTTAATCGTTGCGTTTTTAGCGAACGTATTTGGTTGTGCGATGTACGTATCGCTTATTTTAACACCGAAAATTATGCAAGATAGTTATGATAAACTAAAAATAGACCGACGTGTATTAGCGCGTAACTCGGAAGTAGGTGGAACGTTAACTTCAGGTATGGTTCCATGGTCTGATAATGGTATTTTTATGGCTGGTATTTTAGGTGTAGCAACGTTATCATACATTCCATTTATGTGGTTAAGCTTCGTATCGCTAATTTTAGCAGTTATTTACGGATATACAGGCAAGTTCATTTGGTATGTAGATGACGCTGAAAAAGGAAAACAAGTATCATAAAAAAATCACCTTCTCCGTAATGTGGAAGGTGATTTTTTTATTTTGAATTATAAGTTGTTATAGATGTTTCATGGTCATAATGGAAAGGATACAATTTAAACTTAAGTTTAGGTCAAGAGGAATTTAAAAAATAAAGTGAAACTTTAATTAGTGGAGGTTTTGTCCATCCTCCACTGATTATGAGCCCACAGCAGTTATCTCCCACCTTACTTTCTTGCATTCGCCGAATTTTGAGGTGGGAGTCTTACTGCCCGCAAATAGCGGGATAAATTAAATATCGAATATTTATATATACTAGTGAGAATTTTTATCATTTGAGAGAAAGTCTGTTAATATAAGAAATGTAGGTATTAAATTTTCAAGGGGATGAAAAAATGGAGTACAGAATAGAAAGAGATACATTAGGAGAAATGAAAGTTCCAGCTGATAAATTATGGGCAGCGCAAACACAGCGTAGTAAAGAGAACTTACCAATTGGAACAGAGCAAATGCCATTTGAAATTGTAAAAGCATTTGCGATTTTAAAGAAGAGTGCAGCACGTAGCAATCAAAAATTAGGAAAGTTATCAGAAGAAAAAACAGAAGCAATTGTGGAAGCTGCTGATGAAGTGATTGCAGGGAAATGGAATGAGCATTTTCCACTTGTCGTATGGCAAACAGGAAGTGGTACACAATCGAATATGAATGTGAATGAAGTAATTGCAAACCGTGGAAATCAAATTTTGAAAGAGAAGGGGTCTGATGTACATATTCATCCAAATGATGATGTGAACATGTCTCAAAGCTCAAATGATACATTCCCAACAGCGCTTCATGTAGCGTGTGTAATCGCAGTAGAAAATCACGTATTACCAGCGATTACGAAGTTAAAAGAAACATTGGCAGAAAAAGTAACTACATTTGAACATATTATAAAAATCGGTCGTACACATTTACAAGATGCAACACCTGTAACGCTAGGGCAAGAAATTAGCGGATGGCACCGTATGCTTGAAAAAACAGCGCGTATGATTGCAGAGAGCAATTCATATATGAAAGAGTTAGCAATTGGTGGTACTGCGGTTGGAACGGGTATGAATGCTCATCCTAAATTTGGTGAGATGGTAGCAGAGGAAATTAGCCAATTTACAGGTAAGCAATTTGTTTCTGCATCGAATAAGTTCCATGCATTAACGAGCCATGATGAAGTTGTATATACTCATGGTGCATTAAAGGCATTAGCTGCTGATTTAATGAAAATCGCTAACGATGTACGCTGGCTTGCAAGTGGTCCACGTAGTGGTCTTGGGGAAATTATTATTCCTGCCAATGAGCCAGGAAGCTCGATTATGCCAGGGAAAATAAATCCAACGCAAAGTGAAGCATTAACGATGGTTGTAGCACAAGTTATGGGTAATGACGCTACTATTGGATTTGCTGCGAGCCAAGGTAACTTTGAGCTAAACGTATTTAAACCTGTTATTGCGTATAACTTCTTACAATCAGCTCACTTATTAGCGGATGCAATCATTTCATTTAATGATAAATGTGCAGTTGGTATTGAAGCAGATGAAGAAGTAATGAAAGAGAATGTGAATCGTTCATTAATGCTTGTTACAGCATTAAACCCGCATATTGGATATGAAAATGCAGCGAAAATTGCGAAGCATGCTCATAAAGATGGATTAACTTTAAAAGAGGCAGCGTTGCAATCTGGATTATTAACAGAAGAGCAATTTGATGAAATTGTAGATCCGAAAAAAATGATTGCTCCAAAAGAATAATGAAAGAAGCCAAGGTTCTGAACTGCACCCCAATTGT
>NUMR01000089.1 GCA_002578045.1 Bacillus cereus | reverse complement strand
CGATTGGTGAGGGCTAATAATCAGTGGGGATGAACAACCCCCCACTGATTAAATTTTCACTTTATAATTAGCAAAAGAGAAAAGGTGTTTGAAATGAAATCGTATATTGTAGTTGGAGCTGGAATTTTAGGAGCGTCTACTGCTTATCATCTCGCTAAGGCTGGCGCGCACGTTACTATCGTTGATCGTCAAGAATTAGGTCAAGCAACTGACGCAGCAGCAGGCATTGTATGTCCGTGGCTTTCGCAGCGCCGTAATAAAGCATGGTATAAAATCGCTAAAGGTGGTGCACGTTACTATTCTTCTCTAATTCAGCAATTAGAAGATGATGGTGAAACAGATACAGGATACAACCGTGTAGGAGCGATTAGTTTACATATTGACGAAAAAAAGTTAGATAAAATGGAGGAGCGAGCTTATAAACGACGTGAAGATGCACCAGAGATTGGTAAAATCACTCGCTTATCAGCTGAAGAAACGAAAAAATTATTCCCGACATTATCAGGAGAATATAGTTCGGTTCATATTAGCGGAGCTGCAAGAGTAAATGGAAGATCATTACGTAACGCATTAATAAGCGCGGCGAAAAAATATGGTGCCACTTTCGTAAAAGGTAATGCAGTACTAGTTCGTGAAGGGAAGTTTATTACTGGAGTTAAAGTAAATGACGAAACAATTTTAGCAGAAAAGGTAATTGTAACGGCAGGTGCGTGGGCGAACGAAATATTAAACCCATTAGGCATTAATTTCTTAGTTACGTTCCAAAAAGCGCAAATTGTTCATTTACAAATGGAAAATATAGAAACAAAAAATATGCCAGTTGTTATGCCGCCAAATGATCAATACATCTTAACTTTTGAAGATGGTCGTGTCGTAATTGGTGCAACACATGAAAATGATACAGGGTTCGACTACCGCGTAACAGCAGGTGGTTTACATGAAGTATTCCATAAAGCATTGACAGTTGCGCCTGGTTTGGAAGATGGTACAATGCTTGAAACGAGAGTTGGATTCAGACCATTCACACCAGGGTTCTTACCTGTCATTGGACCTCTTCCTAACTTTGAGGGTATCCTCATTGCAAATGGATTAGGAGCTTCAGGTCTAACAGCTGGTCCATACTTAGGATCAGAACTTGCTAAACTTGCATTAGGGCAACCAATTGAATTAGATTTAAATGATTATGATGTTGCCGAGGCAATTGAATAATAAAAAAGATTAGGAGAGATCTAATCTTTTTTATTTATACCTAATTACTATATGGAGTGGGGGTCTTCTGAATAAAAACACCACTGATAAAATAATGATTACTGCCTTTAAACAGCCCCAATATAGATAGATAGCATTTAGCGTATTGAAAAAGATTTTCGAAACCGAAAATCACTATAATGACCGCTAATAGGAATGAAGCTAATCCAAATCTTGTATTACGCAAATCTTGTATTACGATAGAGGATAAATAAATACATTTCGCATATTTGTGGTAAGATGATTTATAATAAGAGTGTCATATACTTGTTATAAAAACGCACAAAGTATATGGACGAAAGGATTATTAGGGAGAGCCAAGTGACCATATGATTTTGAAAAAGAGTTTGCATGATGTACCTATAATATTTGAATTATAAAATGAAATATGCCTCTGAACATGGCTTTTCTTACGTATATATGCTATTATTTATCTTTATAACAAAAGAGGACGTGAATGAATTTGATTAAAATTAGTATTCCTGAAGTTGATGTTTCAATTATTGAGCGTAAACAAGTTATTAAAGGAGACGAGCCAAAAATTACTCCAATTAACGGCTTCATCGATTTCCACTTGCTCCCTAGAGATAAGGGCGGCATTTTTATGTTTTACAATATTAATGACGAACTTCTTTTCGTAGGTAAAGCTCGTAAAATTAGACAACGTATTAAGAAACATTTTGAAGACAATGTTTCACCAATTAAAAATCATCGTGATGAAGTATACCGTATTGATGCATGTATCGTAGAAGATCCAACAGAAAGAGAAATTTACGAAACATATATCATCAATGAATATAAAGCGAAATATAACGTTGATAAAGTATTCTACAAATAATCAGCATGAAATAAAAATAATTCTAGCAAATTTGCTAGGATATTTTTATTTATTTTGAACTACTTCGTGCTCAAAGTAACAGGGGGGGACTTATTCATGAATGATTTACGTTATCCGATTGGCCAATTTACATACAAACGTCCTATAACTGAAGAAATGATTGATAAATGGATTCAAGAAATTGAGGATTTACCTAATGAACTAACAAAGGCAATCAAAGATTTAAATCGGAAGCAGTTAGACACGCCATATCGCGTTGGCGGATGGACGGTTCGTCAAGTTGTTCATCACGTTGTTGATAGCCATATGAATAGCTACATACGCTTTAAATTAGCACTAACAGAAAAAAATCCATATTAAACCGTATAAAGAAGAAAAGTGGGCAGAGCTACCTGATTCGAAATTACCAGTAGATGTTTCACTAGTTATGCTAGGTTCATTACATAAAAGATGGGTTAACCTTTTATATTCTTTAGAACCCACAGATTTAGAAAAGACATTTAATCATCCTGAATCTGGCGAAACAAAACTTGCTGTTGCAATTGGACTATACGCATGGCATGGCCGTCATCATACTGCTCATATAACTTCGTTAAGAAAGCGTTTAGATTGGTAAGTTAATGCTATACTAAAGAGAGCAGCCGAAAAAGATGCAGTGGATATATTTACAATGCAAGTTATATCATTTTATCTGATAAAGTTACACTTAGTTATTACAAAAAAGAAAGGTAAAGCATGAGAAACACGCTTTACCTTTTTATGCTAATTGAGATTAAATATACAAAAACTCTGCATATTCTTCCGAAATAATCGGGTTAGTAATTTTAATAGTGAATAAAAATACAAAAAGACTATTTTGTTGTATATGTTACTAACGCTTTTTGAATATTTAAAATACTATCATCACTTTTAAATTCTTTTGTAATTGGCACACTCATACTAGATACCCAAATTTTAAGTTCTGCATCTAAATCAAAATGCCCAGCCGTTTCAATGCTAAATTGTGTAATGCTTTTATAAGGAATAGAATGACACTCTGTTTTTTTACCCGATATTCCTTGTTTGTCTACTAAAATAAGACGACGATTTGTAAATACGATTAAATCACGAATTAATTTATATGAATGCTCAACTTTCTCATCGTCTAGCATAATCTTCTCTAAATCGCGTTCTACACTTTCTGTACTCGCATTTGATGCATTGCCTAAAATACCGCTAAATAACCCCATATGAAATTCCTCCTTTATTATTTGTGGAACGTGTTACTTATTGTACCATGCTACTTACTAAGAAATTATGACATTACTTTAGTAGTTTTTGGTTATTGTTGCAATTAGTTCATATAACCTCACCTTAAAATCTTATGCTAATATGTAAGAAAGAGAAAAAGGAGCAGAGGGATCTAGCATGAAGAATATCGGTTTAGTATTAGAGGGTGGAGGAATGAAAGGTTTATATACTGCAGGAGTACTCGAATATTTCATGGAAAAGAACTTATTCTTTCCGTATGTAGTCGGTGTATCGGCTGGAGCATGTATGGGAGCAACATATCTGTCACGTCAGAAAGGGAGAAATAAGAATGTAAATACAGAGCTAGTAGAGGATCATAGGTATATATCTTACAGAAACTTAATCCGTAAAGGCGAATTATTTGGTATGGATTTTCTATTTGATGAAGTACCAAACAAAATTGTACCGTTTGATTTTCAAACTTTCTTAAATTCAAATGAACAGTTTGTAATCGGAACGACCGATTGTGAATCAGGACAGGCTGTTTATTATAATAAAACGGAACATGGAAATGATATTTTAAAAATCATTCGTGCATCAAGCTCTGTTCCGTTTATAGCACCTGCTGTAGAATATGATAATCGAAAATTGTTAGATGGAGGGATTATAGATCCTATTCCAGTTCTAAAAGCACAACATGATGGATATGAAAAGAATGTCGTTATTATGACAAAACCAGAAGGATATGAGAAGCAGCGGAATAAACTTTCTGGATTGGCTAAAATTTTGTATAGAAGATACCCGAAAATCGCAGAACATTTAATAGAACATTATCGCTTTTATAACGAAACCGTATCTTATATGAATTGCAATGAACAAAAAGATAATTTTTATACGATTCAACCGAGTGTACAACTTCCTATAAGCGGTATAGAGAGAAATAAAGAAAAGCTCGTTAATTTATATAACCTTGGGTATAAGGATGCTCATAATCATTATAAAAACTTATTGAATTGGATAGGGAAATAAAGGGGCGGAAAGTTGATATTAGAAAAAAAGATTATTTTTAATTAAATACTAGCAAACTAAAAAATCTTCCTGAAGGTTAGGAGGTTTTTTAGTTTGAAAACAAACGTTATGTTAACTAAATTATAAAAAGATGTGTACAATAAAAGTCAAGCGTAAATAAAAGAAATAACAACAAAAATATAAAATGTATGTAATTAGCAATAAATCTATAAAGTAAAACATAAAATAAAATTTATAATTTTAATTCGGATAAAAAATAATTTTGATTCGTTAAATGATAGTCAATAATCGATTAAGATTTGCTGTGATTAATTTATAGCAAAATAAACGATAAAATCTGTAGAAATTCATTTAGATAAGATTTTATGTGAATCTCATTAAAAATCTCTGTTTTGTCTCATTAAGTATAGTTTACTTGGTTTTTGATACAAAAAACCACTTTCTTTCTATAACTGCCTATAATATATATTATGTAAACTAATAAGAAGTAATAAACTTATTATGTGTTAGTTATCGTTTGTATGCTCCCCTTTTCTTTGTTTGTACGTGATTAGTTCGTTGTTATTAAATCAATGCAATTTGATTGCTTTGGTATTTATAATTTATTTGTTCTTGTAAATGCTTTTTATTTAAACAATAAAAAGAAACTTGTTTTAAATAAAGAACAAGTTTCTTTAAGGTTACTGCTTATAAGGGTTTGTAGTTAAAGCTAAAAATAATACAGATAACCTTGCTTTTGTTTCTTCTGATAATTTAATTTTTTTTACTTTTATGATTTATACCCCTTTGGTTTAATTTTCTATAATAAATCCACCAAAAAGACATGAATTCCTCTTATATTAACCATTCTTATATATAATGTTTTTTTATATAGTAATTATGTTGTATAATAGGAAGTGTTATTTTTCCAACTTCCTATAGCTCGCCTTGGAACGTTATTGTCTGTTAGAATCATACGTATCATGTAAACAAAAAGGCACTTCTGATAAGAAGTGCCTTTTTGCAGGTTATATACAGAAATATTTAAAGAAAGCTTTGTTAAGATAAGACATTTTCAAATGCTTATATACATATTTTATCAAATGATTTCTAAAATGCGATGGGACTTAAGACGTATCTTTCTTTCATAAAATAGTCGGAGAAGAAATTAATATTCGATTTCCTCAAAATCTTTCGGCTGCGGTACAGTTTGCATATTAGCTGCATTTTTTGGATCACTGTAAATCGCATTTTGTTCTGTAATTGTATCTTTTATAGTTTCTTTTTTATTTTTGCCTATTTTCTTTTTCATTTTAGTTCACTCCTTTTTGTTATAGGAGTAATTATGCCCTAATCACTTTATTTTTATTGATGCAAAATGTATCGGAAACTAAATTGCTAAATTCACGTAAATAATATAAATAATTATCACTGTCGTAGTTATATCTTTTATTGTACATTTTCGCAACAACTACATTATATTTAGGAATTATTAAAATAGTCGCTCCAGTAATTCCTAATATTTGATACGATTCTTTTGGAACACGTTCACCAATCTCACTTAATTGTGCAGGTTCATTTTGAACGAACCCCAATAACCCGTTTTGTGGAAGTTTTTTGTTTATGTAAGTTGGATTCTGCAAACTCGTAGCAATTTCTATAATTTCTTTTGGAACAATTTGTTTCCCATTTATTATTCCTTGATTTAAATGAAAGTTACCCCAATAAGCAAATTCTCTAGCTGAAACAAACAAATTTTTTTCAGTACCGTCATCTACTGAACCAATTTCACTTATCGCGTCCTCATTTGGATTACCTACAACTTTAACTAAATTTTCATCCTGCCGAATTCTCCATCCTGTTTCTTGGAAATTAGCAGGTTTAAATACACGCTCCTTTAATAATTTAGGAAAATTAAACTTTTTACACATAACAACATGAAAGAAAAGTTTAAATGGGCATTTACACCTTTCTTTCATGTGAAAAAGTACTGAATCTACTACCTTAAATAATCCACCAGTTCCAGCAATTAAAACAGCCGAAACATCCAGCACAACCTACACAACCGCCGCAACGCCCTGCACAACCACCACATCTGCCGCCACATCCACCACAACGTCCACCACAGCCGCCACAACGACGTGCATCGTCTTGAATGTAGTAATATGGATATTGATTTTGTTGTTGATCCCAATACACAACATTACCAGATTGATAATCATTAAGGTTTAATGATTGTAGTTCATGTTGAAACTGATTCATTACGAAACCCTCCATTTACAAATTTAAATTCCGTCCAAATTTTATAGTTTATATATTTTTGCAAATAAAGTAGAAATAAGGCTATAGACTAAATGCGTACATCGTACATCAACAAAATATGAATTGACATTAGGTGATGTACCTTGTTTTTGAGCCTATTTTCTTTATATTCTTTTGATGGACGTATTTACTATAAATAGAGTGACTTGAAAATTACTAATCCAACAATTTAGTTGTTCATCACTTAATTTTCTTTCTAGTGACTCTTTAACTGAAGGCATCGGCATGATTTTATAAGCATTCAGAGCCTCTTTACTATAATCTATCCAGTGAAATGCTAAATGAGATTCTCTAGACTTTTGTGTAACATCAGTATGTAATTCTTGTGAATCTACTTTGAAAATGTGGTTGATTTCATGATGAAGCATTTCTTTATCTTGCCATTGATTTTCTATGACTCCTAAAAATTGTTTAACTGGACATTCAATATTGTAAGCTCCTCTATAAAGAGGATGCATTTTTATATTCAACAGAGTGCAATAATTCCCTTTTTTGACAGCAACTATAACATGATTTTTATAAAATCTTTAAGGAACTTTTCTGCATCTACATCTAAAGCTATTCGGGGTCCTTCAGATTTTGAGCTAGGGCGAAAATCAGAAAATGTTTGTCCTTTCGTATCTCCGAAAGTATCCACATTCACTGTACGATGCACAAAATTAAAAAAATTTGGATTCACTAATCCGTTTATAGAAAGAACATCATGTAACAACGGCCCTTCAATAGAAGGATTGAGTTTTTGATATGCGGATAAATAGTAATCATACATTGGTTTCATTATCGTATGAAATGGGTTCTTTGTATTAGCTCGGATATAGTTAAATGCATCTGGTGTTAAAACAGCTTTGTTTGTTACATTTAAAGGGAATATCGTTAAATTCTTTGCCTGCTGAAAAACAAACTTACTTGCTATAGGATCTCCGTAAACGTTTGCCTCTGCCAAGGGTGTAACATTCCCTGCTTCTAAAAAGACACCACCCATGAAATATATTCCTTTGACATTTTGCATTAATTCATTCCATAAGTTAAAAGCAATCGCTAACGATGTAGACCTTCCTACATCGACAATCGTTAAGTCTGTTCCGTACTTTACAAGAATCGCAGCAATACTACCAAAATTGTATATTGGAATAGATAACACACTTTCTGGTACATGGATGGGTCCTAATCCTTCTGGACCATGGATTTCAGGATAATACGTTGTAATTTCTTCTGTCAGTGGTTTTGTTGCACCGCTAATTACAGGTACATCTTGTCTATTTGCTAACTGTAAAATATACGCAGCATTATGTGCGGCATGTATATGCTGAACATTCCCATATCCAGTTACAATACCGACAATTTCAATTTCAGGATGCAGTAAACCATACATAATGGCAAATGAGTCATCAATACCTGGGTCTCCGAAAAATAATACTTTCTCCAAGAAATACCCTCCTCCCATAAAAAAATAGAGTCAACAATAGTTATGTATATGAAAAAAATAAGTATATCTATACAAATTTTAGAATGGATAATGTTTTACGAGATATTAAAAAGGAACTAGCTTATACTAATTCCTTTTCTCAGGTAACCATTCTCAAATTCTATTATTTATCGTATCCTTCATAAATTTCTTCATGTATTAGATTTTTTGTTTTTTTATCATCAGGTACAGGCTTCCACCAATTTCCCGTAATAAACAGCATAGTTAATAAATTATAACTATCACTAAAATAGCTTTCTCTCTTATTCTTCATCCAATCCCAACCACTATTTACCCACTTTTGATTATTGCTATTCGTTATACTTGCAGCAATAAACGGTGAAACGAATACAGCAGTTGAATAACTACCAATATTTGATCCGTTTAATTGATAACCATCTACAATTTTAGAAGGATTGCCATTCGTCTTATTTTGAATCCATGAAGAGACTTTATCAGAGATGACTTTACTTCTTTTCTCACCGTACATCGCATAGTCCATTACAATTCTTAAAGGTACCCGACTAGCATTATAATAATATGCATTCGTATATTCTGATTCATCTAAGAAACCTTTAGGTGCGGGTTGTGGTGGTTTTTTCACAACAAAATCTGAAATAAGCCCTGTATTTGGAGAGTACTTATTACTAAATTGCGTATATACATCGTACAAATTATTAATAACAGTAAGCCAAGTTTTATCACCTGTAAATTCATAAAATGCTCTAAGGTGTGACATCATCCAATCAGATGGTCTCGTATCAAGTGAACTTTTAGAATCCCAATCTCCTAAATTTAGTCGGTTATTATTCGTAACATTACTAGCTTTAATACCTTTTGTAATCATGTTTTGTGCTTCTTTCAAATAATTAACCGATCCATTTGATCCCCACTGCTTATGAGCAAGAAGAAGAGAATACGCAATATCTAAATCCCCATCAGTGGCAGAATCAAAATGACCTTGTGCTTTTTTACTATCTGCTACAACCCACCCCATTAAATTAGGATTTTGAGAACTTTTAAAAGTTCTTGCTGTTTTAAATAAACCGTCATAGATTTTTTGGGCATTCGAATCATAACCAGCCATTAATACTGTAATAATCATCCCATACCCTTGACCTTCTGAAGTTCCAAGTGGCTTAAACCCATCTGCATCACCCGTAATCTCTCCCTTTACATAATAGCCCCCAGGTAAAGAAGATAAATCATTTTTCAAATATTTCTTTTTCCAATTATCATAGTAACTTATTACAGAAGCATTTAAGCTTTCCTGTGTAACATGATTCGGTTTTATAACACCTGCATATTTAACTTGCTGAGGAAATGGTTTCATTTCTTTTGCAGCAGCTACTTGTTGATTAATTACGGGGATAGAATTTTGTACTGAATTATCCGTTACATTTGCTGCGAAACTAGAATTAGAAAAACTAGCTAATCCGATTCCTATAATAGAAATGCATGTGAAAATTTTTCTTTTTCCATTCATTATGTTATCATCTCCTTTTAAAATGCTTACTACATAAAATGTAACATACAATATTTAACTAAAATACAAAATATTATATTTATCAACATAAGAAAGAAACTATATCAAAAAGTATCATAAGGTTATTATTGAATTGCATTATATTAATTTATCCCGCTATTTGCGGGCAGTAAGACTCTTAACTCTTACCTCAAAATTTAGTGAATGCGAGGAAGTTAGGTCGGAGATAACTGTCCGAGTGGTAGATTAATAATCAGTAGGGGCTGGACAAAACCCCTATTGATTAAAGATTCACTTTATTGTTTATTAGATTCTTATGTTTTTCTTTTCCTGCTACTCGTATATGAACAATGATAACCCCAAGTATAGTAATCCCCCCGCCAATTATCGAAACAAATGTTGGCACTTCCCCTAACCATATCCAAGCGATAAAGCAAGCAGTTACTGGCGTTAAATATAGAGAACTTGTTGCCTCGGAGGCACCAGCATGAGATATAATATATGCCAACGCAATATAAGGAAGTACTGTTGGAAATACACCTAAATATATAACACTCAAGTTAACTTCAATAGGAGCTGATATGATTTCTTGAAAAATTCCTGGTAAAAAAATAAGCATACATACGGTACTAGATAAAATTGTATATATCGTAAATGGCAAGAAACCATACTTTTTTAAGTACGACTTTTGAAAAACGAAAAATAAACTTTCTGAAACTGCTGCTAATAATATAAATAATCCCCCTCTATTCAATTGAATAGAATCTCCTTGACTAAATGATATGAAAGCAATTCCTACAAAACTGAATACACCTCCGATCCACCCATTTAATTTCATTTTTTCATTCAAAAAAACAGAAGCAAAAATTGCCGTTACTATAGGAGTGACTGAAACAATTAAACTTGCAGACCCAGCATTTACAGTTTTTTCACCATAGTTTAATGCAATATGATAAATGGTAAATCCTAAAGCGCCAAATATAAAAATTGCTGGAATATCTCTCAAATCAGGCAAACGTAATTTACATATAAACGAAAACAAAAGAAGTATGAAAGAAGCGATTAACAATCGGAGTAAAGTAAGATGTTCAGGTGTGTAAGATTCAAGTCCCATACGAATTGCCGGAAAAGCAGTTCCCCATATAAGAATTGTAAAAGCATGAGCACATATAATTCGAAAATTCCACTTTTTATTATGCATGTTTTCTCTCCTTCTCCAATAAACCAACCATTTATTAATTAGCAATTATTTCTTTTCATCATATTTAATAGTTGATACAATGTCTTCAACCAGTTATTTATTGAAAAAACCAACCACTTTACATTTTTCAAATAAACGAGGGAGTTTTTTTATATGACAACCAATAAAAAACTGCCCAAATATCGGCAGATAATAGACTATATGAAAGAAAAAATTGAAAACGGGGAATGGCCAATTGGAAGTAAAATTCCTAGTCAACGGCAATTAGTGAAATTATTTCATGTAAATCGGAGTACTGTAATAACTGCGCTAGAAGAGCTTATGGCAGATGGTTTAATTCAAGGACAAATTGGAGCAGGAACAATTGTAATGAATAATACATGGTCATTATTAGCGACGAATCCCCCGCCTGATTGGAGTGAATATGTAAAGGCTGGTATTCATAAGCCAAGCAAATTAATGGTACGAGAAATAAATGAAGCAGAAGCAAATAAAAAACTTATCCATCTTAGTAAAGGTGAACTTGCACCTCATCTTTTTCCGCTAGAAACGATGCAGGCTATTATGAAAAGTGTATGTGAAGAATTAGATTATTTCGGATACGAGGAACAAAAAGGTTTTTTTCCGTTACGTGAAGCAATAAGTAAATACGTAAAATCATTTGGAATACATGTATCGCCTAATTCTATATTAATCGTCTCTGGTGCATTACAAGCATTACAGTTAATATCAATTGGCCTTTTACAAAGAAATTCAACTGTTTTACTGGAACAACCTTCTTACTTATATTCACTCCATGTATTTCAATCAGCTAGTATACAGCTATCTGGTATAGCAATGGATCATCATGGTATTTTACCTAACAACTTATTAACACGAATTAAATATAGTCAAAAGCAAAATATTTTATATTCTATTCCTTGTTTTCAAAATCCAACAGGGATATTAATGTCTGAAGAGCGACGAAAAGAAATATTAAAAATATGTGAAAAGGAACAGTTACCTATCATCGAGGACGATATTTACCGAGAGTTATGGATTGATGAGCCACCACCATCTCCATTAAAATCAATAGATAAACATGGACATGTATTATATGTTGGCAGTCTCTCTAAAACACTTACCCCTGGACTTAGAATTGGATGGATTATTGGACCAGAACCTGTAATTGATAGATTATCAGATATAAAAATGCAAACAGACTATGGGTCGAGTTCATTATCTCAAAGGGTTGCAGCTGAATGGATAAATAAAGGTTTTTATGAGGATCATGTAGCGAATGTAAGAATTCACCTAAAAGAACGAAGAAAAATGACGGTACAAGCTTTGAATAAGTATTGTGCAGATATTGCTACATGGGATGTTCCAAGTGGTGGATTTTTCATATGGTTAAAGGTTGTCCCTAACATTCCGATGAAAAAACTATTTTCAGAGGCACTATCAAAAGGAGTTCTTTTAAACCCAGGCCGGATTTATGAGGAAGAATCAGATCAGTGTATACGTTTATCGTATGGATATGCTTCTCCAGAACAATTAACTCAAGGGATTAAATTGTTAAGTGAATTAATCCGTAAGTTAATGACATAGCAAAAAAATCCTCTTTTATTTATAAGAGGATTTTTTATGTATAATATTTACCACAATCTCATTTCCTTTCCCAATAAAATAAGTCCTTCATAAGGATCTCCGTCAATCTTTAATACTTGAGCAAAAGCTGATTCTGTTTTTAAACCTTTTTCTTTCAAATAAATAACTTCTTCCCTTATATGTGGATGCTGCATTAATAACATATGCTCGACTATCATATGTTTATATGCATTTTGGTTACGTACTGGCTTAGGTTGAGCAAATAATTTAAATTTAAAACCTTCAAATTCAAAATTCACCTTTATCGATGCGGTATTTTTCATTTTTCTCTTTTTTATTTCGAATCCTTCATAAGAACTATATAAAAATCTCATTTCCTGTTCAAAAGTATCAAAGTTATGTACTTCCATTACAATATCTAAGTCAGATTGAGGAGTATCAATTCTTATAGGGATTGTCCCGCAAAGAACTGGACTATATAAAGCCAAATCCTCCATTATGTTTAATTCATTCAAAACATCGTATACTTTTTGTTGCTTGTCATTCCCAGATTGTAAATATGTAATAGATGTAAACATAGAAGTCACTCCTTCATTTAACGTAATACTCGTCTCACTAAGTTTGAGAAAATATGTAAAGCATTTAATTTTGTTCTAGGAGTACCTTTATTTCAATATATTAAGCCAAATGAACAATATGTTTCAACTTTTCTCCTATACTGGAAGACTATAAAAATAAAAAAAGAGAAATTATCATGAGCATTTTCAACATTATGTTTATTGGATTCTTTTTAGCTTCTTTGCCGCATTTTATTTAAAATTCGGATTAATATATTCAATGATGTTACCATCTGGGTGACGAACTATTATTTTCATACCTGTTGGTACTTGCACTCCCTTTTAATAACATCTGTAAATTATTCCCTTGAGAATAATATTTTTTATTTATGACTTTTTAAATTTAATACTGATTGTAAACGATCCGGATAATTAGTAAACATCCCATCAACACCCCATAAAAGTAACTTTTTCATATCTTGTTCATTATCTACTGTAAATGGATGAACTTCTAATCCGTGTTTCTTTATTTTTTTTACATAAGCTGAATCAATATATTTGTAATTCATACCAAGACCTATGCAGTATGTTTTATACTTCTCTATTTCTGATTCATTTACTTGCACTTCTTTTTTATATGATAATAATTGTACTAGGGATATATTAACATTTAAGTTATGAATCTTTTGCAGACTTTCTTCACTAAATGATTGAATAATAACTTTATCACTTATTTGGTAGTCCTTTATAATTTCTAATAGCTTTTCTTCCATTCCAGGATATTCATCTGGTGATTTTGTTTCTATATAATAATTAGCATCCTGCCCAAACGTTTCAATAATTTCTTCTAACGTTGGAACTTTAGCATTTTCAAATTCTTTCTTTGCTAAATCCGGATATTTTTTATTGAAAAAAGAGCCTGCATTTAGTTGCTTTATTTCCTCTAATGTATGTTCTTTTACTAACCCCGTACCGTTTGTTGTACGGTTTACTGTTTCATCATGCATAGCTACTAAATGCCCGTCTTTTGTCATTTGGAGATCAATTTCTATGTAATCTCCCTTTAATTGTTGTCCTAATTTATAGGCTACCATCGTATGTTCAGGTGCATACGCAGAAGCGCCTCTATGTGCAATATTTTTTATATGATTTGATTGATTAATAGCTTTAGTGTATTTATGTTCATTTATTTGCTGAAAAACAAAGATGCTTATTGCTATAAAGGCACAAATGATTGTAACGATAAATATTTTTTTCATAACGATTTATTAGCTTCTACATGTACATTCATTCCTTGCACAAGTCTAGCAATATATGAAATTTTAAATATAAAGTTATCTATTAGTAACTGTTTATCATTCATAAATTGTGCTCCTTTTATAAAAATTAGTACTCGAATCCTTCTATATTAAATATAACATATAAGAAACTGTCATTTTTCTATAAAACGACCTCTTTAAATTACACAGTATAGCTTAAAAATAATATAACATTGTCAGATTGAATAAAGTGGTACCATAATAAATGCTAACATTACTAGTAATATCGACTCTGTCTTTATCAACACATTGGAATTACAAAAGAAATCTTATTATTTTGCTCGTAAAAACTTCAAATTGTTCATCATGTTTTAGTTGTTATTGCCATATATATATATCTACATTATTTTGTAGATGAATTTCATTAATGTTTAGGAATCTGTTTTATAGGAAGTGTTTTTATGAGAGGGGGAATATATCTATGAGAACGTGGTTCAAGTAAAAGAAAAGGCACTCCTAAGAGCGCCTTTTTTTTGATATATATAATTATACTCGTAATTTTTATTGAATATATAGTGTAGTACGCATTGTGTTAAATGGGTAGTTTATGGACGTTTTTTGGTACTCAAATGTTCCTTGCTGGTGCCCTGAAGCGTCCCATTTATAATACCAGCCTACGATTGGATTTCCGCCTATTATAGTCGATTCTATACTTTTCACATTGGAACCATTCATTTTGGCAAATGGATTTTGGCCGTATCCTATCTCTTTCGTTGTAATATATAAGTATTTTCCCCCGTGGTTACGTGTTGTGCTAAAACTGTTTTGGTTAATTGTTTCTACTCCACCCAGCTCAGACTCTACTTGTACAACATTTAATGAAGTAAGCGGTGCTGCAGGTCCAGCAGAAGCCTCTGTTGCCATTCCTAATCCAATGAACGCCGTAATTGCTAACGATGAAATACCTATTGCTGCTTTTTTAAACATAAAAACATCCCCTTCTATCTATTGTTTTCTCTTTCAATGCCAATATAATCCAAACACCTTTATATGTATATAGTTTGGAGCCGCAGAAACAATAGAGGGAATATTCTGCTTTATGTTGCTACAATATTATGACATGGGAAATATTTTGATGATGCAATATTGCATGAATAATTTGGATGTATTGATGTATAATGAAAAAGAACTGTTCAACATTTTTCTTTTCAGTTAGTATGTCAAACCCTAATTAACTAACTATCTTATGAACTCTAGAAAACGTATCTTAAGTCATCTTAAGAAGTACAAAAGGCGCCTACATGGGCGCCTTTTGTATAAAAAACACTTTACATTATATTTCATGTTTTTAGAATTGCTCAATACTTACAAATCGATATATAGTGCCTCCTTTTCTAGTTCCATAGTGTGAATTAGAACTGGCATGTAATGATGAGACGCCAATTTGTACTCGCATTCCATCTTCTTTACTGTAGTTCCACTCGTTGATAGGTATTAAATATTCATCAAAATCTTTATGTTGTCGACTTCCTACAATTTTATCAATTAGAACTTGGTAGGTTTTATTCGTTATTATTTATAAACAATTCTAAAATACGAATAAGCAGTTAATACATAATATCCGAAATAAATTATGCAATATACACCGCTACTAATTAGAATAGGAATTATGATATTAAATATAGGCATATTGTTTATTACTGGTAAAGCAAATAAGCTATGAACAAGTCCGATTATCAAGGGTAAAATAAAACTAAAGCGAACTTGTTTTGAAATTGAAGTTCTTACCTCTTTTTTCGTAACACCAATCTTACAAAGAGTCTCATAATATCTCTGATTAGCATACGCTTCAGATAATTGTTTGTAATAGATAATAGAACCTGTTGCCAGTACAAATACAACCCCTAAAAAACATCCAATAAATAACGTAAGCCCATACATCTCTATAACATCTAAATATGTTTTATAAAAAGCACCGATTTTTAAGTCTTTATCTTCAGGTACTATCTTTAATAAACCTTCAGTCAGTTCTTTACTATCTTTTTGCTGTGTTACATCAATATTTCTTACAACATGAGGCTGATGCGTTTGCTTAACCATTTCATAGAGTTGATCAGGTACAATGACAACCAATTCTCCTAAATTTGTTAGTCTACGATGTTTGACGCCCTGTATGACAGATGTTTTCGGTTCAACTTCGATGGGTAATTGAAGTCTATTTCCCTTTTCAAAATTCTTATCCTCATGTAGATTATATATAAATACTTCCCCCGGATCTAAGTTGACTTTCTTCACTCCCATATTTTTAGCATTTCTATTCAACATAGATTGGGACATAAGCTGAAAATCATATGGTATTTTAGAAGGGGGATTGGGTAGATTTGTATTTCCTTTTTCCTCAAAAGGGCCTCCCTTAACTGTTACCATTTCAACTTCAAAATCACGGATAATTGAATTTTTTTTCTTGTTCTCTTCGAAAACAGTCTGTATGCGCTTTTCAATTACATCCTCTTGTTTTTTATATGAAAAACTGTACGGCGCCTCGCTTTTTGCTTCAAATTGTCCATAAAAATATCCTGATACAACAGTACCAATTGCTGTTAAAGCTGTAGCACTTAATATGGAAATGGTTGCAAGTAACCTAGCGTTTCCTTTTACTCGATATAATAATTGTGAAATGTTTAATATGTTCATCCCATTATAAAATATCTTTCTTTTATTTCTCATTTTCTTTAATACAGTAACTATATAAGATGAGAATAGAAAATATGTGCCAAGAACAATTGCACATAAAATAATAACCGGAATTAAAATGGGATTCTTGGTCATAGGGGCACTCACAAGTTTTACGGCTTCATGAATATAAATGGCTAAAAAATAACCTAATCCGATTAAAATAATGCCCATGTACGCCAGGATTCTAGACCCTTTTGGCATACTTTCTTTTTTATGATTGGCTTGAAACATCTCAATTAAGGAAAATTGATAAATTACGCGAGAGCTTTTCCACGCCGTATATAATAAAATAGCTAAAAAGACGACGGATGTATCTATTAGCGCCTTTATAGAAAACTCAAAATAAACGGGTACATTTAATTTCATCAAACTCATGAGCAGTTCTAAAACTAATTTAAAACTCCAACTGCCAATTAATACTCCAATTACTAAAGCTACGCTCCCCATTATTATGGTTTCACAAAATAACAGTATACCGATTTGTTTTTTAGTTATTCCTAGTAAAGAGTATAATCCTATCTCTTTTTTTCGCTTCCTTATAAAAAAATTAGTAGAGTAAATAATAAATATAGCTATAAAAATAATGAGAATTACTTTGGAAGATTGAAGAACGTCCTTAATCATCACGTTATTAGTCATCTCTTTATTTATTTGAGCACTATAGCGAAGTGAGGCAAATATAAAATAGATAACCATACTCACAGTTAGGGAAACAAAATAGAGTATGTACTCTTTAAAATTACGCCGTATATTACGTTGAACGATATTAAATAAAGTCATTTTTTGACCTCCATAAATATTTATGTCAGTGGGACATAGACCACTTTGTTGTTTTCACATTTCAACTTAAATTGCCTGTTCCTTTTTTGTGATTTTGTGTAAAAAAAACCTTAAAATATTTAATAAATATTGTCACGAAAATAATAAGTATCATACTTCATACTTAAAATTGATCTCCAATTTTCTTAGAACCTTCCACTGTGTATCCTGAAAACACTACTAGATAAGGCCCTCCATTGCAACTCCCGAAATTGCGGACATTACATCAACTATTTTTTGGAAGAACTGTTTACGTGTTAATTCTCCACGATGTAATTCTTTACATAACTCACCATCTTTTATAAATATAACTCGTTTACAATAACTTGCCACAAACGCGTCATGCGTTACCATTAAAATTGTTGAATTATCCTGTTCGTTTAATGACTTCATACTTTCTAATAAATCTGTTGCTGACTTAGAATCAAGCGCTCCTGTTGGCTCGTCTCCAAAAATCATACTTGGATTTGTAACTATTGCACGAGATGCTGCGCAGCGCTGCTTTTGCCCCCCAGATACTTGGTATGGGAATTGACTTAAAATATGCTCAATCCCAAACTTCTTCGCAATCTCCAAAACGCGTCGATCAATTTCGCTCGCTTCCACTTTTGATAGTGCAAGCGGGAGAGCAATATTTTCTTTTACCGTTAGCGTATCTAATAAATTATAATCTTGGAAAATGAACCCTAAATGATTGCGACGGAATAATGCCAACGTATCATCATTCATCTTCACGATATCTTTTCCATCAATTAAAATCTCACCGTCCGTCACATTATCGATTGTAGAAAGAACATTCAATAGCGTCGTCTTACCTGAACCAGAAGGTCCCATAATTCCAACGAATTCACCTTCTTTTACTTGTAAGCTAATCCCTTTCAACGCTTCAAATGTATTTCCACCTGTGTCATATACTTTTTTTATATTTTTTCCTTCTAATACTGTTTTCATTTTTATATTCCTCTCTTCATATCTATAGCCAAAAAGTCTATATAAAATTAGAATTAAGATTGCATAACTTTTGGGTTACCTTATGAAAGTCCTTATTTACTCTTTTTTTAACATCTTACCTTTCCCCTACACTATTATTCATAACGAAGACAATCAATTGGGTCCAATTTAGCTGCTTTATTTGCTGGAAGTATACCAGAGGCAATACCAATCAATATAGATATTCCAACAGATAGTAGACCGAGATTTATGGATATAATGAATGGCCATCCACCTACGAATGCAGCTATCCAAGCAAAGAACATACCTAATCCAAAACCAATTGCCCCGCCCAATGCCGTTAAAATACAGGATTCGATGAGAAATTGCATTAATATTTTTCTTCGGGTTGCACCAAGTGCTTTTCGAACACCTATTTCACGTGTACGCTCTGTAACGGATACAAGCATGATATTCATCACCCCAATACCACCTACGATTAAAGAGATTCCAGCAACGCCAGTGAATACCATTTCTATCGTATTAAATGATTCTTCTACGACCAAATCGTTTTGTTTCTCATCCAATACTGTAAATAGATGCTCAAATTCTAGTGGTTTCATTCCATTTAATACAGATACAGCTTGTTTCCCTACAGTTTCTCGCTCACTAGAAGAAGATAACTTAATTGTCACTGCATTATATTCCTCAACCCCTGAAATCAACGGTGCATTGTCAATTGATGTATATCCTGCATACACATTTGATTGCCATATATTATCGTATTTGTACACCCCGGCAATTTTATATGGTTTTCCTTTTATATCTATATACAAATCATCTTCCCAAGCATCAAACAATTTTGTAAATAAAGCTTCACTGAGAATTACAACAGGAATGGGTTTTGCCAGTTCAGTCTCTGTTAACTCATGCCCATGTACCATTCTTAGTTTGTGATCTTGCATAAAATTACCTGTTCCCACATTTAAATTAAGAGAAGCTTCTTTTGATCCCACATATGCTTTTACGTCCATATTTACCTGTGGGTAAACGTCCTTTACACCTGGTATTACTTGTAATTGCTTTACCATATCTGGTGTGATCTTCGCTATTTCTAGCGGGAAATCCGGATTGATATACTCTATATTGATTTCATCCATATGGCGGCTCTCTTCAATCTCTTTTTGCATCTTTGCAGTATTTCCATCACCCGTTGCAAGAATCGTAATAATCGCACTAATTCCAACAATAATTCCTAGCATTGTTAAAATGGATCGCATCTTATGTGCAAAGATAGAAGATATAGCCATACGTATATTTTCATTTATATTCAAATTTATTCTCTCCAGTCCTGAACAATGTTTCCATCACGAATAACAATTTGACGTGTTGTGGCTTCTCCGATTTCACGGTCGTGGGTAATCATAATAATGGTTGAGCCTTGTTTGTTTAATTCGTAAAATAGATTTACAATTTGTTCACTTGTTTTCGTATCTAGTGCACCTGTTGGCTCATCTGCCAAAATAAATTTCGGGTTATTTACAATAGCTCGTGCGACTGCAACACGCTGTTTTTGACCACCTGACAATTCATTTGGCATGTGGGTAGCGTGATTAGCTAAACCAACTTTCATTAAAGCTGCTAATGAACGCTCTTGTCTTTCTTTTTTATCGACTCCAGCGTAAATAAGAGGTAGTTCTACATTTTGAAGTGCTGTAAGTCTCGGTAATAACATAAAGTTTTGGAATACGAATCCAATCTCTTTATTGCGAACATGTGCGAGTTCTGTTTCAGACATATTTGAAATGTTTTGACCAGCTAATTCGTACGTACCTGTTGTTGGCTTATCTAAGCAACCGATAATATTCATTAATGTAGATTTACCAGAACCAGATGGTCCCATGATAGAAGCGAAATCTCCTTGATTCAGCGTTACATCAATTCCGTGTAAAATTTGAATGGATTCTGCACCATTTTGAAAAGATTTTGTGATTCCTTGTAAGTTAATCATTACGTGGCAACCTCCATACCATCTTTTAGATTTACAGTAGGTTTAGAGATAATTTGTTCACCTTTTTTCACTCCTGCAACTTTTGCTTCACTACCTGTTTCAAATTCAACCGTGACAGCTTGTTCTTTCGCTTTTCCGTCTTTTACTACGTAAACAACCGTTTTATCTCCTTTTTTCAAGATGCTGCTCTTTGGGATGACTGTACCTGTTGCTTCACCTGATTTATTTGTTACGTATACGTGGAAACCATTTTGTAATCCTTCACTATTATCTAATGTGACAGTGAATGGATAGTTAGAAATTGTTTTGTTTTCATCCATACTCTTTAGTGGTGTAGAGCCGATTTCTGTTACTTTTCCTGTCCAAGTCTTACCAGCAACATTTTTTGAGGAAACAGTTACTTCTTGTCCAACTTTTACGCTAGCTAGTTCATATTCAGATAGTTGACCTTTCACTTTAAACGGGCCAGCGTGACGAAGTGTAATACCGCTCATACCGTTTTTTTCATTAGAAGTTGTAATGATATCATCAATTACACCATCAACAGGACTCGTTACAGAAAGCGTGATTAATTTCTCTTTTGCAGCTTTAATCATTTCATCAGCTTTTTCTACTTCGAATTTTTTCATTTCAAGTTGTGATTCTAATTGTTGAACTTCGATTTCTGACGCTTTTAATGCTTCTTGAGGAAGGCCAGCATTTTTATCTTTTTGTAATTTTTGTTTTGCTACATCAATTTGTTTTTGATGTAATGTTACTTCTTTTTGTACGATTTTCTTTTGCATTTCAGCTTCCGTTACGCCTTGTTTTGCGATAGGGTCATTATATTTAAAAAGGAGCTGTCCCTTTTTTACTTCATCACCTTTTTGGACTACTAACTCATACGTACCTTTTGTCGGATCGAATGAAATAGTTTCAATACCATTTGGGATAACTTCTCCACCGAATTTTTGCTGATTCTCTATCTGTTTTTCTGTCACCTGCTCTATTTTATATGTCATAACTGGTTTAGATCCCCCAGCAAACGTCATATACGCTCCGGTTCCTATACCAATTGTTAACACACCAACGATAACTACTTTATTTACTTTTTTCATATTATCCTCACTTTTTCCTATGTTTTATTTTTGGAAGCCATTATTTCTTTTTGTGTAATTAGTTAATTTTTTCGGGAATTCTATATAAATTAGATTTCAAAATATAAACATCTCCTTTTTAAAATCATCGTGTTATAAAAAAACGGTGCATACTGTGCGCAATATAAAAAAACCCACTTTTTATTTTTAATTCCTCCTTGACCTAACCTATGTATAGGATAGAAGAAATTAATTAAATAAAAAGTGGGGTAAAAATTAAATATTTATTAAATTTTTAAATTCTCTTCTTTTGGAAATCTCACTTCAAATATTGTTCTAATTACATTACTTTCAGCAGAAATCTTCCCATTATGTTGCTCAACAATATTTTTAGCAATAAATAATCCAAGACCCGTACTGTTTTTCTGCACTGTTCTTGCTTTATCACCTGTATAAAACATATCGAAAAGATAGGGCAACTCTTTTTCTGGGATGCTATCTCCATAATTAACAATTTGTACAACAACGTCTCCAGCCTCGATATATCCATTCATATCAACAAATTTCCCATTATATCCATATCGAACCGCATTTGTTACAAGATTTTCAAATACTCGAGCTAACAAATTCCCGTCACCGTTAATATTTAAATGAGGCTCAACATGTAATCTAGCTTCTAATTGATTCTTCTCCAATAATGGATATAATTCCTCATCTAGCTGTATGAGCAACTCACTTATATTAATGGATTTTTTATCTAATTTTTGCACGCCATAATTCATTTGTGTAATTTCAAACAACTCATCAATTAAACTTTCAAGTCGCTGTGATTTTGCAAATGCAATTGTAGAATAATATTTAATCTGTTCCTTCGTTAAATTCTCCTCTTTGAGAATTAAATCTAAATAACCAAGCACAGATGTCAATGGCGTTCTTAAATCATGCGCTAAGTTAACAACGAGATGATCTTTACTACTTTCTGCAAAGTCACCTCTTTCAACCGCCTCTTTTAACTTTTCGCTTGCTATATTAATTTCACGCGCTATATCACCGAATTCATCATTTGATGAAATATGAACTTTATTTGTAAAATCTCCTTTAGAGAGATGATGAATACCAATAGAAATTTCATCAAAATACTTTAAGTATGGTTTTGTTAAAAAGAAAAAGAATAAAAAAGATAGCAAGGTGAAGGAAATGAAAGAGAAATAAAAACCTACTCCAGCCACACTCATAACATAGTCCTCATGACTAATCATCATTCTTAAAGAGAACCCCACGATTTTACCAATTATATATGTTCCGCCAGCTGCTAATACCATACTTAGCGCAAATAAAGTAATCATTTTAAATCGAAAACTTTTCATTATTTTAGCCATTGAAAGTATAACCTACTCCCCATATCGTTTTTATTAACTTGTTCTTTCTTTTATCTTCTCCAAGTTTCTTTCGTAAAGTACGAATATGCACCGTAACTGTATTATAGCTATTATCATAATAATCATGTGTCCATACTCGCTGAAAAATATTTTCAAGACTGTATACCTTCTTTGGATGACTCGCCAATAAATATAAAATATCAAACTCTTTTGGGGTTAATTCAATTTGCTCTCCGTATACATGCACCGTTCGTTTCTCAAAATCAATAACAACACCACCAGCCTCTAAAACAGATTTATTCTCCTCTACTTTCGGTTGATTTAACGTAAGAAATCGACGAAGTTGTGCATTTGCACGCGCAACTAATTCAATTGGTGTAAAAGGTTTCGTTATATAATCATCCGCGCCTAGTACAAGACCTGTCACTTTATCAAAATCAGATGTTTTTGCGCTTAAAAAAATGATCGGCATATGGTGTTTGGCACGGATTTGACGCGTCACTTCATAACCATCCATTTTTGGCATCATTATATCTAACACGACTAAATCGATTGGCTGCGATTGAATAATTCGAATTGCCTCTTCTCCATCAGTTGCTTTCACAACCTGGTATCCTTCTTTTTTTAAATGTATCTTAATTAATTCAGCAATCTCCAAGTCATCATCAGCTATTAAAATTGTAATCGGCTTCATTTTAATTCCCCTTTTATTTCGTTTTCATATGCTCCAATTTAAAATTTGATTGCTCTATTTATACCATCTTTAAAAGTACTAATGTGTAATTCATCCCGCTATTTGTGGGNNTCAGTGGGGAATGGACAAAAAACCCACTGATTAAAGTTTCACTTTATTTTAATATTTTTTCTTCCATTGAAAATGTAGATCCATTATAAATAGAACCTAGCCCATCTAATCAAGTTTGGGCTAAAGTATCTTTAAACAAATAACAAGCAACACCAGCCGGTATTCCAACACATACTGTGTCAAAAATAAAAAAACACTTTTTCATTTCTTGTACCTCCCCGACCCAACATATGTATAGGATAGAGAAAATTAATTAAATAAAAAGTAGGGCAAATATAAAATTTTTATTAAATTTTTAAACTCTATTGCTTTTGTAATCTTATTTTAAATCTTACTCTTAGTTCATTACTTTCAGCAGAGCTGTTCAAAAATACTCTTGGCACCATTTTATTCATGGTATCTTCATTATTATATAAATTAAATATGCTTAAAAATATCTTTCTATAAATGCTTAGTTAATTCTAATAATAAGAAAGAAATAATCGTAATGATTAAAAGATTAACTATAGCAAGTTCTTTGAAAACCACCAATAGTTTATAAAGGTACACCTTTACAAACAACTAAACAACATCTATGAAACATTGAAACATCAAGTTTATAAACAATGCACAAATAGCAACGGTGTTTGTCCAACTACAGCCGTTCGTGTAATTGGAGAAATGGGTGATATAAGCCGATTTGATAATCATAAGCAACTAAATGCTTACGCAGGCATCATTGATATAAGGCATTTCCAATCGGGTACGTTATTTTACAAGGACAAAATCCATAAGCGCGGCAATAGTCATTTACGCAACATACTGTATTTCACAATACAAATGTGATTCGCTAACGCCGATTTGGAAACAATCATTTCGTAGATTACTACGATAAATTAAAAATGCAACCTTATAACAAATGTCATAAAGTTGCATCCATTGCATGTGTGAATAAGTTATTGAAAGTGGCTTTTCACCTTATTACACACAACCTGCCTTACGATTACGAAACGGCTTCAACACCTTCGTAATCGTATGAAACTAGTATATCATATATAGCCCTTGCGAAAAAAAGAAAATCGTTAGGTCTATTTATCATGTGAAAATTTGAAATTGGAGGAAGGGGTACCCCTTTCTCCAATTTCAAATTCAGTACTTCTCATAATTTCTTAGAAAACTACTTGACTAATCGTAAGAAAGGTCATTCCACAGTTACCTATGAGAAGTTAGCTCGTTTTTAGGAACCAACGATTTCTAAGCTTGATGGAGATATGGCAGGATCCATTTTTGTTTTAATTAAATAAAAAAAACCGCGAATGATTTACGGGTTTTACTTTAATAACTAATTGCAATTGTACCCTCACCTGCATGAACAGCAAATGAAATTGGTAATGGATAAAGTTTGAAATCCATTTCAGGGAATGCTTGTCTTATATCTGAAATCCATTCTTCAGCTTCATCTTTATCGTTAGCATGGAACATATGAAGTACTTTCGGTAATTCTTTTTCAAGTTCATTTTTAATGTATTCTCTACATTTTTGGATTTTGCGCACTTTCTTTTCAAGTAAAAGTTCTCCACCTTTTACTTCTAAGATTAAGTTGACACTTAATAAACTTCCAAGTAAAAATTGAACTCCCTTTACACGTCCACTTGCATATAGACTTTTTAAACTTTTTGGAAACACATGAAAAGGTCTTCTTTTTTCATCAACTAATATGTTATGTATATCTTGTAAAGTCATACCATCATTGTATAACGATTTCGCTTTTCTAATTAGTTCATCCATCGGATAACTTGTTGTTTCACTATCTAATACCGTTAAAGGGAAACCTGCTATTTCTGCAGCTAGCTTCATGTTTTGATAGGTTCCACTTACTTTCCTACTAATAGCAACTGCAAATCCTTCTTCGTATTCTTCTTTGCATTTCGTAAATAACTTTACCATTTCCCCAATGTTAGGTTGTGATGTAGTGACAGTTTTATCTTCGTTTAACGCATTATAAACACCTTCACGTACCCCTTCTTCACAATCTTTGTACGACACTCCATCAATAATAACTTCAATTGGGATAACAAAGTTATCTCCTTTTGTTGTAAAACTCGCAGTTGTACTATCAGTAATCCATGCAACACGCTTCATGTTGTTCCTCCCTTAATTCAATTCCTCTTTTCTGACCTTTCTAAATATTTATGTTATGAAAAGAGAATATCCCTGTAATAGTAACAGGACTTTATTGTTTTGGCTATAGTAGATGCGTATCAAATGTGACTATTTTTCGTCTTTTTCATAAATAAAAAAATAAAATTAAAGAATTTGTCTAATTTTCTTCTTATCTTACATTATTTAAAAGTTTCATTATCTAAGATGACAACATAATCATTCGTCAACCGCCCAGCTTCTTTCGTATAACTGACAAGTCTTTGTATGTTATCACAACAAATTTTTGCTCCCCATACGAGTAATGGAACACCAATAAAATCTATATGTAATCTTCTAGAAAACAGTCCTCCTAATGTCATAGGTAAAGGAACTGTTGGTGATGTATTAGAAAAAATGATCTTATCATGGTTTTGATAATGTTTCTGCAGAATCTCACCTAAATGCTTCATTGCGGGTACAACGACTTTTGATGCACCGCATCCAATAGTATATACAGGGTTCCCGTATTCATCTTGTCCATGAAAAATAATCTTTCCCATATCATCTGTTTTTAATTTATTGAAGTAATCTACATTTAATATTTCTTCTTTCGTTAACTTTCGATCAGTTGGTAATTTATTTAAATGATACGCTGCAGCTAGTGAAGTTGTATGTGTGCCGCCGAAGTCTGTGTAAATGAATATCATATTATCATCCCTTATTGTAAAAGTTCAATGTTATTTAGTATTACCATTCAAAAGATTGTTAAACAAGGGATGACTTTTTTCTCATTTTTTGTGCTAATTCATTACATGTAAGTTTTTGTTTTAGCAGCTGTTAACTGTTTTATTTATTATTTTTTCTAAAAAATACGGTACGTGAAATCGCTTGTTCCTGTAATAAAAAAGAGCCACTAATGGGCTCTTTCAAAATCGTAATTAATTTGTATTCGCCTCTGCTAACGGTTGTAGTGGGGGGGCTAATTCTAGTTCTAAAGTATCACCTTCTTGTATATATTGTCCGTTTTCAATACTTTGGCTCGTTACATAACCCGTACCTAAGGTTTTTAAATCTAATTTCAGTAGCTTAGAGAAATACATAACATCACGCATGGACCAACCTTTTAAATTTGGCATTTGTGCGTTATTCCCTAATAGAAATATACGATCTCCTTCACTCATTACCTCGCCGGATTGTGGATATTGTTTTATTATCTTTCCTTCACCTAATATTACCGGCTGAAGTTTCTCTTTTTCTACACTTTTCTCTACTGTATCCATCGATTGATTGACATAACTTTGTACTTTTAATTGAGACTGCTTCGTTGCATCTGCTATTTGTTTTTCTGTATATGGTTTCACCTTTAAATATTCAAGACTATTTTTCATAACTGGTTTAAATATTTCAGCAAGAGGCTGAGCACCATACTCGTCTCCCTTTAATTTTGGTTGTTTAATAGCTAAGTATACGATTAACTCTGGGTCATCAATCGGAGCCATCCCTAAAAATGAAAAAATATAGTTTTCTTTCCCTTCCATATATCGTCCATTTTCAGGATTCGGGATTTGTGCTGTTCCTGTCTTACCTCCAATCGGATATCCTTCCACTTTATACATTGTACCAGTTCCTTTTGAAGACGTTATAACACGCTCCATTAAGCTTCTTACCTTCTCTGCTGTTTCTTTTTTTATCGGATTTCCAATTTCTTTTGGATGACTTTTCATAATAATTTGTTTGTTAGCTGGATTTACAACTTTATCAACGATATATGGTTGCATCATTTTTCCGTCATTTGCTATAGCTGTAGCTGCTTGAATTAATTGAATAGGAGTTACTGTGGAACCTTGACCGAAAGAAGTTGTAACTTGTTGAATTTGTGTGTTTAATAATAATGTATTTTTTCTTTCGCCAGGTAAATCTATTCCTGTTTTTTGATTGAATCCAAATTTATTCATGTATTGCTTAAATTTATTCGGTTTTAGTAACTGATCTTCTAAAATAGAAAAAGCTACGTTTGATGACCTTTCAAACCCTTCATCAAATGTAATTGATCCCCACCCAAATCCACCATTATGATCTTTTATATCTGCTGAACCAACTGAATATTTTCCTGATTGAAAATATTCTTTTCCATTATATACCCCTTCATTAATGGCAGCAGCTAACGTAAACACTTTCATAGTTGAGCCTGGTTCGTATGCGTTTGCAATTGGATCATTTAAAAAATATTCAATATCTCCTTTATTTGGATTAAAACTAGGCTTACTAGACATCGCTAACACCTTACCGGTTTTTGGATCCGCGATAATCCCTACCAACATAGAAGGGTCATAATATTGTTGCGCCCTATTCATTGCTTCTTCTAAAAAACTATTAATTTGTTTATCCAGCGTAAGATATACGTTATTTCCATTTTTAGCAAGTTCAACTTTCCCTATATCATTTGTAAGCGGTATCCCCCTTCGTGAGCCTACATATTCTACATTCCCGTTTGTAGAACGCAAATATTTATCCAAACTTTTTTCAAGTCCAAATTTCCCTTCTGTATTTCCTTTATCATCTGGTCTAGCAAACCCAAGTATATAGGATGCAAAGTCTTCGTTTGGATATACTCTTGCTTTTTCTGGTGTAAAAGATACACCTAGTATTTTTAATTTCTTTATTTTTTCTTTCATTTCTCTAGATAAACTTCGGCCAATTTTACCAATTTCAACTTGCGTACGTCCCTCATGGAAGTTTTTTATAACTTCTTCCTTATCAACTTCAAGTGCATCTGCTAATCGTTGAGCGGTTTCATCTTTATCTTTTAATTTATCTTTTCCTTTCAAATTTACAACAATACGATATGTTGTTGAATCTTGAACTAGCACATTCCCGTTTTGATCATAAATTGTGCCACGATTCGCTTCCAACACACCATTTTTATTATGCTGTTCATTCGCAAGATCCTTTACATTCACATTGTGCACAACTCCTACTGCTTGAATGTAAAAAAAACGTAAAAGCATTGCAAAAAATAGAATAATAAAAGTAATCATCATATATCGAGCGCCTTTATTCGTTTGAAGTTTATGCATATTTATCTCCTTTCCTATACATTGTATTAATAAAAAGATGCAATATTGAATGTGTAGTTTTTATTTTCGATACTATATGTTTCGAAGTTTTCTTTTTAATTCCTTTATCGTACTCATATTTCCTACACAAATTAGTAGAACAACTTGTTGACAATCAACAGTTCTTTCAATTTTTCGTTTCCAATACCATTCTTTTATTCAAAATAAAAAAGTTCCCCCTATGGATATCCAAGGTGGGAACTTTTTTTAAAACCAAACCTACAAATAGTAGTTTCTTAAGACTAAGCTATATGGTTATATTTCGCTAAAAAAGGAATGCATTTCGCTACCAATGCATACATTTTAAAAACAAATTTTGCTATCGGTTCAATCATACGTGTACTTTGCACTACTAAGCTACTCGTAATAAATGTTAAGAAAGCAGCACCAAGTATATCTAGTGGGTAATGAACGCCTACGTACATACGTGATATGCCAACTAACACTGCCCATATAAGTGCGATATATTTAAGTTTTTCTCCTCTGAGAATAAATACGAACGCGATGGAAAACACAAGCACAGAATGATCACTAACAAATGATGAATCTGCTGCATGTGGTACTAATTGATGTACATCATGTGATACAAACGGACGCGGATGGTAATATACCGCATGAATGAAAACATTTACTAGTAATGCAATAATAACTGAAAGCGTCGTATATAAAACTGTATATTGTTTTCTAATTGCATTTTCTTTCTTTCCGTTATTAAACCATAAGATAAGCATAAACAGAATGGCTACATATGCAGCGCTATTTGTAATAGCGATCATTAGCGTATCTAATAACTTGGACGATCCAGCAAAATTATTAAACCATTGAAATACTGTGTAATTCATAATACTATCTCCTTAAATACAAGTGTTCTTGATTTACACAGTATACAACATCATTATGAAAATGGGCTTAAGCTTTTCTCATCTAATTCTCATTTTACGATTATTCATCTTACAATGATGAAACTAATTTTATAAGCTAGTTATGTATAAAACCGAAAAACCTTTAAAATTATACAATTTACATACTTTTCATGTATAGAATACATAACATATTCTTTTAAATATACGAGTTACAAAATCATATTTTTTAATATATACGAAGTACAATATTACCAAATTGTTCTCCTTGTTCTATCCGACTTAACGCTTGAATTGCTTCTTCTAACGAATAAACTTTATCAATAATTGGTATAATTTTATGTCTCTCAATACACTTAATCATTTCATTAAATTCCTCGCGACTACCCATAGATGTTCCCATAATATCGATTTGATTATAAAATAATGCTCGTAACGGTAAGTCAATTTTATCTCCTGAGCTTGCACCAAAATTAACATTTAATACCTCAAAATATTTCAAGAAAGTTGCCGGACCTATACTATCTATTATTAAATCTACTTTTTCACCTTGTAAGCTCTCTTCCCAATTTCCATTACTAT
Organism: Bacillus cereus; assembly: GCA_002578045.1. GTDB lineage: Bacteria > Bacillota > Bacilli > Bacillales > Bacillaceae_G > Bacillus_A > Bacillus_A cereus_AK. Next base: position 8,095 of record NUMR01000089.1, on the reverse strand, counting down.
TAAAAGAAATGTCTGCACCATATGATCCTAAGATTAAAGGTAATTGCATTTCTTTTCTATTATTCATAATAAAAGCCTGCTGATTTTAATTTCACTTTAACCTCTCCATCATTAAGTGTTCTCTCAGGTGATATTTTATATTCTACACCGTCAAATCCTGTTTTATATTGATGTACAATGGCTTTCATTTTTATTCTCCCTTCAATAGTCCTAATGTACTAGAAGGTTCGAAATAAACAAAATGATTTGATTACAAAAAAGAAGGAATGTACCAAACATCCCTTCTTTTCAATACTTTTGAGCGCTTATTTTATGATGCAAGGTATGGTAATCGTAACAATTGTTCCCTCGTTTTCTTTACTCTCTATTTGAATAGTTCCGTTGTATTTCTCTACAATTCGTTTTGCAATAGACAACCCTAGCCCATTGCCCCCTTGCTTTCTACTTCTCGCTTTATCAACTCGATAAAAGCGGTTTAGAACAAAAGGTAAATCCTCTTCAGGTATTCCTGCTCCACGATCTATTATACGAATTTTAACTTTCCCCGATTGTATACAGGATTCAATGAAAATATACTTATTAACCTCTTTTGTATATTTAACTGCATTATCCATTATGATAATAATAATTTGTTCTAAGTAAGAGGATGGCATTGACACATATGCTACATCTCCACCCAATTTCATATCAAATTGAAAGTCAGTTTGAAGTACTGCAAAATTTTGTGTAACTTGTTTTAATACGCTATTTACATGGACTGGCTCAGCTACTATTGGATGCATCTGTTCAGATTCAGCTCTTGATAGTTCTAGCAATTCTGAAACCAATTTATTTAAACGATCTACTTCTTTTAAACTGGATTGAAGAGATTTATCCAATACCGCTGGATCATTTTTCCCCCATCGATTTAACATCGCTAAGTGTCCTTGAATAATAGTTAATGGTGTCCTTAATTCATGAGATGCGTCTTCCACAAACTGCTTCTGTTGTGTAAAAGAAGTTTCTACCTCATCCATCATTTCGTTAAATAAAAACGATAATTTTGCAAGTTCATCATTATTTTCTCGTACTGGAACACGTTCATTTAATCCGTTTTTCTTAATACGCTTCATCGTATCTGTTATATTTTGAACACTTGATAATAGTTTTTTCGTTATAAGTATCCCACCTAAAAAACTGAACATCAATCCACATATCCCAGCAATAACCATTACCACTAAAATAATTTTTAATAAATGATCAAAAGTCTCTAAGTTTTTCGTAAGTTCAATCGTTCCAGTGAACTCTTTTGTTTGGATTGGTATGCGCTTAACTAAAATTCGATCTTCTAAATGTCTTTTTATAAAAAATTCATCTTCTGTAACATGTTTCGGTTTTATCCAAGCTTCATTAAAATCTCGTGAAACTATAACGATTGGTTTCCTATCAATTCCAATAATACGAATCATTTGATGCTTATCAATCATATTGTTTAAAAAATCTTTACTGTTTTCAAACGTTTTACTAGAGAGGCTATCATTTTTATCTTGGAAGTATGCCGCTATTTCTGTCACTTGTCTATTTATTTGTTTCTGTTCATAATCTATAGTCCACTTATTAATTACCACAAATTGCAAAGTGCTATATAAAATGAATAAAATAAATACTAATGTAGTGGACCAAAGTGTTAACTTCCACTTTATAGGTAGATTTCGAATTCGAAACATAATATTTTTTATCATTTCATTATATATCCTGCACCTCGGACGGTTTGGATATATTCCTCCTTATCAACACTATGTAACTTATTCCGTAAATAACGAACATATACATCTACGATATTCGTCTCGACTATTGCATCATATCCCCATACTTGATCCAATAAAACATCACGTGTAAGTACCCGATTCGTATTTTTCATAAACATAAGCAATAGCTCGAATTCTTTATTTGTAAGTTCAATTTCTTCATTACCTTTTGTAATAGTTCGTGATTCAATTTGGAGCTGTAAATCTTTGAATGTAAGGAATGTGACAGGCTTACTTTCTATATTTTCTTCTCTTCTAAAAACAACTCTCATACGTGCTAACAATTCTTCGATTGCAAATGGTTTTGGAAGGTAATCATCAGCTCCACTATCTAATCCTGTCACACGATCCATAATACTATCACGAGCAGTCAACATAATAATGGGTGTCTTTTTAGTTGCTCTTAATCGACGACATACCTCCAACCCATTTAATCCCGGAAGCATTAAATCAAGTAATATGAGGTCGTAATTCTTTTCCAACGCAGCTTCTAATCCCTTTCTTCCATCAAGTTGTGTATCTACTTTATACCCTTCATACTTTAGTTCTAATTCTAAAAAATCTGCTAAACTTTCCTCATCCTCAATAATTAATATGTGTTGCAACGGTAATTCCTCCTATACAGTTAAGTGAATGAGTAATCCTATTCCAAATATAATTGCAATGATTTGATGTGCTTTTCGATACAATATCAAGTTTGTTTTTTTATTATGCCTCTGTAAGAAAAATCCAATAATTCCTAGTATGAGTAAGGTTAAAAGAGAAAATATACCACTATATATTATGAGTATATGACGACTTCCTTTTAATAAAAAATAAACACCATGGGTAGTCGAAACAGCTATTACTACATATCCAATTAATACGTGAAACTTTTTAATAAAAAGATATAACTCTTTTATCAATTTGAACCCAATTATATTTTTTTTCTTAAAAAATAACCATAATTGACGTAAAATCCATAACGATGCAGCTAAAATTGCCCCATACTCACCGAAAGAACCTAATTTCTTATTAAACCATTTAACATTTAATACGTTCCCGTATGTTACATTAATCACTAGTAATGCTACACTACAAATTATCATTGTAATGCCTATTATTTTAACATACATATGGAAATATTTATTTCTAAGTATTTTCTCCATTTCATGTAATCTCCTCTTTTTATAATCTTTGAGAAGCAGTCTATCAAATAAAAAAGAAAAGAACATGAGAGAAAGATTAAATTAAAATGAGAATTTTATAGTGGTTAAAAGTGTCTAATGCCGAAAAGATATAAATTATTAAAACAAATATAGAGTTTATACGTTTATCATGTATAATACATATGGAATGGAAATTCAAAATAACGGAGCAAATATCATGAACTTTGTTTATATTAATCAAAACGTATTAAATAATCTTCTTTACATTTTAAGTAGTATGTTTGTTTTTTATTTTATATATGATAGCGGGCGCTATTTAAAAAAATATAAAAAACTACTTATTATCCTTTGTACGAGCATCCCACTTATTTTATGTATGCGATATCCTATCTATATGGATGAAGATTGTATTCATGATTTAAGACAAATTCCAGTTTTAATAGGTACACTTTATGGTGGATTCCCTGTCGGAATTATATTGTTTATTATTTTATTAATTACAAGATTTTTATTTTATGGATTTAACATGTTAACAGCTATTGTTTATGGTACAATGCTCATCATTACAGCATTCGCATCTTCAAAATTTAATACATATAATAGAAAACTTAAAGTAGCTTTTTCCATGCTTTTAACCTTTTTTCTAGCAATATTTACAACTGTGATGATATTAACTTTATCTAATTTTGAAGTAAATAATTTATATATTATTTATTTCATTATACTACCGACTACTTTAATGTTATTTGTTGTTTATTTTAATGAAGTTTTAAGAGATGCCGTATTTATGCGCTCAAAATTAATTAAAATGGAAAAAATGGAGATTGTTAGCCAACTTGCTGCAAGTATATCGCATGAAGTAAGAAATCCCTTAACAGTCGTAAAAGGATTTACCCAACTTTTAAAAACACCAAATTTAGCTTCTGAATCAAGAAACGAATATATTGAACATATACTTGAAGAGTTAAATCGTGCCGAGGAGATTATTAATGATTATTTAACGTTTGCCAAGCCTGCATCAGAAAGACTAGATTATATTTCAGTAGAACAAGAATTAAATCGAGTAATTAATATGATATTGCCATTATGTAATATGAATACGATACATATTACAAAAGATTTCTCTACCGCGACAATTGTTGGTAATAAACAGCACTTTCAACAATGTTTTTTAAACTTAATAAAAAATGGTATTGAAGCAATGCCTGATGGTGGCACCTTAAACATTTCCTCATCTATTAGTAATAATAAAGTTATCATACGAATTGAAGATAGCGGAGTTGGAATGTCACAAGAGCAAATTAACCGATTCGGTGAACCGTATTTTAGTACAAAAACGAAAGGGACGGGTTTAGGTACGATGGTTGCTGTTAAGATTATTGAAACTATGCATGGAACTTTAAAAATCCAAAGTATCGTTAGTAAAGGAACGACTGTAACGATTACATTCCCAAAAGATAAGAATATATAAAACAAATAAAAAAGGAGCATAATGGCTCCTTTTTTATTTGTTTCGATACACAAGTATCTTCTATGTTTTTTAGTTTACATTTCTGGAGACTAATTAGAAATTAGTACCCTCCGCCCCAGCAGCTGCATCCAACAATAATTAATAAAATAAATAACACAACCAATAAAGCGAAACCTCCACCAAAACCACAAGAACCACCGTAACTCATATTTTCTCCTCCTTTTGGTTTGAAACCTAATAGGTAGTTGATTATTTTAACTGGTTCGTATTATACATTATGTGTATATCCCTTTTTTGAGCATGTCTACATGAAAATAAGTAAAAGCACTCGTTTGAGCGCGCTTTAAAATGGGACATTATAATGAATGGCATCGTGCACACTATTCATTTCGCCATGTGTCATAAAGTGAAGCTTTAATCAGTGGGGGTTTTGTCCATCCCCACTGATTATTAGCCCTCACCAATCGTGCAGTTATCTCTCACCTAATGACTCAAGCCCTTCAAGAAGCGTTCCCATTGAAATATAAGGTTGATAAATAATTGTCAGTCATCAACAAAAAAGGCATCCACATAAATAGATGCCTAACCGTGATAAGGAGTGTTCTGTGAGGTAAGGTACAAGCTATTCGGCTTGTCCTCTGCTATCAATATATGAAATTCTTTATAAAATGTGAATACTTGATAGAATTATTTTATCCGTTTTATTTGATCAAATGGATAAAAGATCATTTCTACTTTACCTATCACATTTGACTCATCAATAAGTCCTCTTTTCAAGACTTTTTCTCCTTAGTTCCTTTAAACTTCTTTGGTGCATCATAAAAGTAAAAAAGGTAAATTTTACTAAATTAAATATAAAAATATCCAATAACAAAAAGCTTAGCTTTCACTAATCGCTTTGTTATTGGGTATTAAATGATTTAAGAGTTAATATTAGAACGTATTAATATACATCTATCATCAAAATTTGATTGATATTGTTTACTCTGACTTTTCGGCAAGTAAATAGTTACAGTTGTCCCGACACCAACCTCACTCATTATACTTATTGTCCCTTGATGACTTTCAATAATTTTATAACTTAACATCAATCCAATCCCGGTACCTTTTTCTTTCGTACTATAAAACGGTTCACCCAATCTCTTAATTCTTTCTTCTGGTATTCCTATTCCTTCGTCTACTACATCTATAATGACTCCGTCTTCATTCATTTTTTTAATATGAATTGAAATCTTCCCGCCATCTAGCATCGCTTCAATTGAATTTTGCAAAATATTAATAAATACTTGTTTTAATTGATTTTCAGAACATTCAATAATTACCTCTTTGGAATCTGTAAATAATTCGACTTGAATATTTGTCATAATTGCTTTTGTGTTAATTAACGACACAACACTTTTAAATATATGATAAATATTTTTCTTTTCAGTAGGGATTTCATCTGTTTTAGAAATCGACAAAAACTCCTGAAGTATTGCTTCAATTCTCTCAATCTCAGAAAGCATAAGATCAAAATATTTTTCTTGGTCCTCTTTGTTAATTTGGAATAGTTGTATAAATCCTTTTATTACAGTTAAAGGGTTCCTCACTTCATGAGCTACACCAGCTGCTAATTGTCCAATTGCTGCAAGTGTATCTGATTTATTTAGTAATTCTTCTGTTTTTTTCCGTTCTGTAATATCGCGTACAATAACCATAATTTTATCATGCAGTAATGGTAAGCATCTAGCTTCAAAGAAATCGACACTTCCTTTAAGTGTCAGTGGATATTCAACAATTACAGTAGATTCTGTTTCTTTTACTTGACGAATTGCTTCTCGAAATTGTTGTGCTACTGAAGATGGTAATACCTCGTAAAATTTTTTTCCCATAAAAGATTCAGCAGGCACGTAAAATTTTGTAGGAGATCCTGCTTTATAATCTATAATTGTCCCATCATCTTCTGTTAAGAAACATAAATCTGGTAAAGCTTTAAAAATCAATTCTAATTCAGAAGTTTGTTGTTTTAGTTGCTCTTCTATTGCTTTTAAATGTGTAATATCCACACCAACAGCCCAGTAGCTAAATCCTGTTACGGGAAACTGCTCTGATATATTGGACCACATTATCGTTTTAATTTCACCATTTTTACATGTTAAATTCATTTCCCAATCTCTAAAGTTCTTTCCACGTATTGAGAATTTCTCTTGTATTTGGCGACGATATGTATCGTCAGGATATAATAATTGAAGCGCTTTCGGGTTTCCAATAATTTCTTCTGCTTTATAACCCGTTACCATTTCGCATTCGCGATTCCACAAAACAAATTCCCCATTATTATCTAAAGCATCTACCATTACAGGCATATTTTGTAAAATCATATGTAATTCCTCTTCTTTTTGAGAAAGTACATGTTTATTTTTGTTTTGAAGTTTATTTATAGCCCTATCTACAATAAGGTTTGAAAGCATTTCGAAGTATTTTTGACAATTGAAGATTTCTTCTTTCCTAGGCCTTGCAATAAATAAACCAAAATATCGATTATTTAAGAAAAAAGGAACTTCAATCTTTGGAAGTGTATTATTTTTTTCTTGATTCATCCCGAATGAAAATATGCATTCTTTTTCAGCATCAAGAAGTTGATGTGATATATTTGTCAATTTATAAAATTGTTCTGCCATGATTTCTATTGTATTCACATCAATGAGTTCCATTAGCCGCGCATTCATTCTTTTTTTCACCTCTATATGTAAATTTAATACCAGTTTAAATTTATACTTCTCCATTATACGGATAATGTTCGTACAGGTATATAGTAATAGCATAATTATTCAAATAAATTTTATTTTTCAATTAAAATCAGATGAAGTGAAACTTTAATCAGTGGGGGTTTTGTCCATCCCCCACTGATTATTAGCCCTCACCAATCGGGCAATTATCTCCCACCTATCCTCCACGCATTCGCCGAATTTTGAGGTGGGAGTCTTACTGCCCGAAAATAGCGGGATAAACTTTTATAATAATCTAGTTACAGTGATACTAGACGTAACTGCATTTGCAAATGTAGTTGTGTGAGCCAATGTCTGACCAGCAACATTTTGCATGTTTAAAGTAGACGTTGCTACTACCGGAATTAAAATTGTTTGAGACACTGCAGGTTCTATTGATAATCCAGTACTAGTAACTGAATAAACTTTACTCCCCGGAATTGCTGCACCGTCTAACAGTAATTGCACTACATTTGATTCATTTCCAGAAGTTGGATCCCCTACGGCATAATAACTAATTAAATATGTGCCTGGTTGTAACTGTATGTTACCTGTGCTAATTAAAGTAGCACTGGATCCTATTAAGGTTCCTGTTGTATTTATCGGGAAGATAGCATTATTTGCAACACTTGCTGTACTTGTAGTATAGAAGTATGCTGAACCAAGAAATGGTCCGGTCGGTCCCGTTGCTCCAGTCGGCCCAGCTTCCCCTTGGATTCCTTGAATTCCTTGTGGCCCTGTTGGTCCAATAGGCCCAGGTTCTCCTTGAATTCCTTGTGGTCCTTCTGGTCCGGTCGGTCCAATCGGTCCCGCTTCTCCTTGAATTCCTTGTGGTCCTTCTGGGCCAGTTGGTCCAATCGGTCCCGCCTCTCCTTGAATTCCTTGTGGTCCTTCTGGGCCAGTTGGTCCAATCGGTCCCGCCTCTCCTTGGATTCCTTGTGG
>NUMR01000088.1 GCA_002578045.1 Bacillus cereus | reverse complement strand
GGCTTTTACGGGCAGTTATCTCCCACCTAACTTCCGCGCATCCGCCAAATTTTGAGGTGGGAATCTTACTGCCCGTTAATGCGGGATAAAATTCAGAAAATTAGGCATACATCCCTTGCTTAAAATGATATAAAAGTGATATCATTTTTATATTAGGGAGAGTAACAACAGTTAGTTTACATTTATAAAAATCTATAATTAACAAGAAAATATTTATAGATAAAAAATATTGATATGGTAAAGTAGTTTCGTAAGGTGAAAAACATGAAACTATATTCGATTGGTAATTTTGCAGAAAAGATAGGTAGGACGGAACAAACTCTTTGGAATTGGGATAAAAATAATAAATTCAAGCCACATCATGTTTCCGTTGGTGGCACTCGCTATTATTCGCAGGAACAACTTAATCATTTTCTAGGGATTCGCAATAAAGAAGAAATAACTAAAAAGGTGATAGGCTATTGTAGAGTTAGTTCCCACAAGCAGAAAGATAATTTAGAAAGGCAAATTGAAAATGTGAAAACCTATATGTTTGCCAAAGGTTATCAATTTGAAATCATCACAGATATAGGTAGTGGGATTAACTACAATCAAAAAGGATTAAATCAACTAGTCGATAGGATTACAAACTCAGAAGTTGAAAAGATAGTCATTCTATACAAGGATAGATTGATTAGATTTGGATAGGAACTAATCGAAAATCTATGTGATAAGTATGGTACAACGATTGAAGTCATAGATCACACAGAGAAAACTGAGGAACAAGAATTAGTTGAAGATTTCATTCAGATTGTCACAGTATTTAGTTGCCATCTTCAAGGGAAAAGGGCGAATAAAGCTAAGAAGATGATGAAGGAGTTGATAGAAAATGATACTTGCGAAGAAAGTGAGAATCAAGCCGAATAAAGAACAAGAATTTCAACTTTGGAAATCTGTTGGTACTGCAAGATGGGCTTATAATTGGACACTGGCGAAGCAAGAAGAGAATTATCAGAATGGCGGAAAGTTCATATCAGACGGTTTTTTACGTAAAGAATTAACTGTATTAAAGCAGACTGAAGAATATGCTTGGTTGTATGATGTTTCGAATAATATCACCAAACAAGCTATCAAGGACGCTTGTGAAGCGTATAAAAAATTCTTCAAGAAAAAGGCTGATAAACCACGATTCAAAAGCAGAAGGAAATCAAAACCATCTTTCTATAACGACAATATCAAGTTGAAAGTAAAGAAAAAACAAGTCTTGATTGAGAAAATTGGTTGGATAAAAACATCCGAAACGTTACCTTTAGATGTTAAATACTCTAATCCAAGAGTTAGCTTTGACGGTAAGTATTGGTATTTGTCTGTAGGTATTGAACAGGATTTTGAAAAAGAGAAGCTAACTGATGTTTCATTAGGTATTGATGTAGGAATCAAGGAATTAGCTGTTTGTTCAGATGGCAAGAAAAAGGAAAATATCAACAAAACAAAGGTAGTAAGACAGGCAGAGAAACGCCTTCGTAGGTTGCAACGTCAAGTTTCTCGCAAATATAAAATGAATAAGGAGGGAAACCGTTT
>NUMR01000087.1 GCA_002578045.1 Bacillus cereus | reverse complement strand
CTTATGGGACAGCCCCTTTTATAATTAAAATTTCAGGCTCTCACCATTCGTCTCGATTACTTCTTTATACCAATCGAAGCTTTTCTTCTTCGATCTTTTTAATGAACCTTTTCCTTCATTATCTTTATCAACGTATATATATCCGTAACGTTTCTTCATTTCTCCAGTAGAAGCACTTACAAGGTCAATCGGGCCCCAGCTTGTATATCCGATAATATCTACTCCATCTTGGATTGCTTCTGACATTTCCATCATATGTTTTTGCAAGTAATCAATACGGTAGTCGTCGTTTACTTCATCTTCAGCATGTAATTGATCGATTGCACCAAGACCATTTTCAACGACAAATAAAGGTTTTTGGTAACGGTCGTAAAGTTGGTTCGCTGTAATACGGAACCCTTTCGGATCAATTGTCCATCCCCACTCTGATTTTTCCAGATATGGATTTTCAACAGAACCAAATACATTTCCGCTTGTTATATCTTTTAGCACTTCTGGATCTGTACTTGTTGCTCTACTTGCATAATAGCTAAAGCCAATATAATCAACCGTATGCTCTTTCAAAATGGACTCATCTTCTTTTTCCATTTCAATTGTTAAATGGTTATCTTTAAAGAAACGTTTCGCATATCCAGGATATTCCCCTCTTGCTTGTACATCAATGAAGAAGAATGATTCACGGTCTTGTTCCATCGCACGTAGAACATCATCTGGATTACATGTATATGGATACGTTGCACCAGCAGCAAGCATACAACCGATTTTTGCATCTGGAATAATTTCATGACACGCTTTCACAGCTAAAGCACTTGCGACAAGTTGGTGATGTGCCGCTTGATACTGAATTTGTTTTTTATTTTCACCTTCTTTAAAGGCTAATCCTGCTCCCATGAAAGGTAAATGTAAAAGCATATTAATTTCGTTAAACGTCATCCAATATTTCACCTTATCTTTATATCTATTAAAGATAGTTTTCGCATACGTCTCAAAGAAGCTTACAAGCTTTCTACTTCTCCAACTTCCATACGTTTCTACTAAATGAACAGGAACATCAAAGTGAGCCATCGTAACAACTGGTTCAATACCATGCTTTAAAAGTTCATCAAACAAGTCATCATAAAACTGTAATCCTGCTTCATTTGGCTGTTCATCATTACCATTTGGGAAAATACGTGTCCAAGCAATAGATACACGTAATGCTTTAAATCCCATTTCTGCAAAAAGAGCAATATCTTCTTTATAACGATGATAAAAGTCAATGGCTTCGTGTGATGGATAAAACTCCCCTTCTAACGGTGTAAAAGAATGAATATTTCCTTTCATAATGTCCCAACGTTTTTCACCAGTTGGTAATAAATCAACCGTTGTTAATCCTTTTCCGTCTTCTAAATATGCTCCTTCCGCTTGATTGGCTGCAATCGCTCCCCCCCATAAAAACCCTTTAGGAAAAATAACTTTAGACATATACAAAAACTCCTTTATATAAGAATTAACGAGGAAAGGCATTGCAATTTTTAAAGAACACCTTTCTTCGTTTGAACCTGTATGAAATGTAACTACTATTTAACTCCTAACTCTAGTAAAGAATCTCCTGCTTGAATCTTTCCTGCTTCAATTGTCTTGATGTTATATTTATTATAATTTGTAACAACAACTGGTGTTGTCATACTATAACCCGCCTTTTGAATTTCAACTATATTAAATTCAATAAGTAATTGCCCTTTTTCTACTCTCGCTCCTTGTTCAATATAAGAAGAGAAAAATGCGCCATCTAGTTTCACAGTATCCATCCCGATATGGATTAAAATTTCAGCACCTGAATCCGCCGTAATTCCTACTGCATGATTCGTCGGGAAAAGCGCAGAAATCGTACCTGATACTGGTGAAAACAACTTTCCTTCTGAAGGCTCAATCGCAACCCCCTCACCTAACGCACCTGATGCAAATGCAGCATCATCAATATATCGGAGTGGTTTCACAACACCATGAAAAGGACTAAAGATTACTTCATCATGATTTGATGCAGCAATTTTATCAATTGCTTCAGCTCTTTCTGTAGATGTTTGTTTTTTAGTAAAACTGAATAAGTAAGTAAGAATAAAACCTAATATGAAAGAGACAAACATCGCAACAATTGCTCCCCAAAATCCAGCTGTAATCCCATCTTTCGGACTAATAAATATTGGAATCGAAAATATACCAAGTCCACCTGTCATATAACATTGTGTACCGAATACGCCAAGTATTGCGCCGCCAATTCCTCCTGCAATACAGCTCATAATAAACGGCTTCTTAAGAGGAAGTGTAATACCATAAATCGCCGGCTCTGTAACGCCGAAAACACCTGAAATAAAAGCTGGAATACTAAGTGTTTTTAACTTCTGCTCTTTCGTTTTCATCCAGACGCCAAGAACAGCACCAATTTGAGCAAATGAAGCAGCGAATATAAGCGCTAGTATAGGATCGATACCGTGCACTGCTAAATTATTAAAGCCAATCGGAACAATTCCCCAATGAAGACCGAAAATTACAAGTACTTGCCAGAAAGCACCGAGTAAAGCACCGGCTACTAACGGGCTTAAATTATAAATCCAAAGTGTAGCCTGTCCTAAAAACTGTCCTACCCACGTCGCAATTGGGCCAATAACAAGAAATGTAACTGGTACAACGATTAGTAATGTGAAGAATGGTACTAAAAATGTTTTCACAACATCTGGAATGACTTTCTTTAAAGACTTTTCTACTTTCTCTCCAAAATAAGCAGCGAATATGATTGGGATAACAGATGATGCATAATTCATTAAAATAACTGGTATTCCTAAAAACGTAATATGAATGGGTGATTCAAATATCGTTCCCGCAAATAGCGTATATAATGGCTCGTTTGCTGTTAAACCAGATAAAGCCGGATAAACTAAAGCTCCCCCAATTGCCATACCAATGAATGGTGATCCTCCAAATTTTTTACTTGCTGTATATCCTAAGAAGACTGGGAAGAAATAAAATAACGAATCGCCAACTGCATTTAATATTTGATACGTTCCTGATTGCGTACTTAACCAACCTAACGCTAAAAATAGCGCATTAAACCCTTTAATCATCCCTGTTGCAGCTAATACCCCTAAAATAGGAGTGAAAATGCCGGAAAGAATATCAATAAGGCTGCTCTTTCCCTTTTCACTATGAGCTTCTTCCTCATTTTCTTGAAATCCTCCAACTGAAACGACTGCTTTATATACATCAGACACATGGTTACCAATCACAACCTGATACTGTCCACCGCTTTTCATAACAGTCACAATATCTTCCATATTTTTTAGTATCTCTGTATTTGCTTTCCCCTCATCCTTTAATTGAAACCTTAAGCGAGTCACACAGTGTACCACACTACTTACATTTTCTTTTCCGCCTACATTTTTCAAAATATCCTTTGCTAATTTTTCATATTTCATAATAGGTTCCCCTCCTTACAATCATCCCATCTATTATTTATAAAAGAAAAAACCTAAACTAACCCTAACGACGTGATCCATACGAATCACTCCATTAGAAGTCAATTTAGGTTTTGCCTGCCAACCAGTAACAATCCCGTTTATTCAATTACATAATTCATTGCGTTTCGTTACACGATGAATGTGTAACGTTACATACACTTTTTCATCTTTTGAAAGATAACTATTATGTGCTTTTTGTAAGTATGCTTCAATTTTCTCTGTACAACAATATGCCTCATGATACTTATTTTTCACTTGTTCATATAAAAAATCATCATCGGTAGAATTCAATTCCTTCTGCATTAAACGCTGGGCGAAATATCGTAAATGCGTTACAAACCGACTATAATTAAATGAATTTTCATCTAAGTTCATCTTATAGTGGTACTTTACAACATTTAAAATATCTTGGACGATTTTCGTCATCGCCACCGTTTGCTGCATCGCCAGCTCTCCTTGCTGCGCATTAACGAAATGTAGTGCAATTGACCCTGCTTCATCTTCAGAAAGTCTAAATCCAGTCTCTTCTTCAATAATGTTCAAAGCTTGTAAACCAATTTCAAACTCTTTCTGATAGAACCTCTTAATCTCCCAAATCAAAGCATTTTTGAGATCCATTCCTTCTTTATGACGAGTTAAGGCGAAACTTAAGTGATCCGTTAATGTAAGATAAATATAATCACTTAAAGCTCCCGGCAAAATTGTTTTAGCAAACTGAATGATTCTCTCTGTAATTTCTAAATGCTGCACAGGAATTTCAGTTAACAATCTAGCAAGTTTTTCTGATAATTCTTTTGTTTCTATAACAAAGGTTTTTTCTATCTTAGATTCATCAATTGTATCGCCTATTTTTTTTTGAAATCCCAAACCTCTGCCCATAAGTACAACTTCTGTTTCATTGTCCTTTGTCGTACAAACAACATTATTATTTAAGATTTTATGGATTCTCATATTGTTCCGCCTTCTTTTTCTAATAAAGTGAAACTTTAATCAGTGGAGGGATTTTGTCCATACCCCACTGCTTATTAGCCCACACCAATCAAGATAAAGTCACAAAAGGTAATAAAAAACCTAAACTGATTCCAAAAGCCGCACTACACCCATAGCCTCCAGATCAATTTAGGTTTTGCCTGCCGAACAGTAACAATCCTTTTACTTATTAACTTAACTTTATTATACACAATAGGTAAGCGTTTGCAACAATAAATTGTTAAACATTTTTTCACAAGAGAAAACACGACTAATCATTTTTCCGTTTTTTCTTACATTCCATATAGGACTTCCCTTTCAGAATCCATACACTACACTAAATGGCCAATTATGAATAATAAAGTGAAACTTTAATTAGTGGGGGTGTTGTCCATCCCCCACTGATTATGAGCCCACACCAATCGGGCTTTTATGGGCAGTTATCTCCCACCTCACTTCCTCACATGCGCCGAATTTTGATGTGGGAGTCTTACTGCCCACAAATAGCGGGATAAAATCAAAACTAATTGTTGCTTCAATCGAACGAAGAAAATGGTCTTGCTCAATAATATAATTATTCTCCTTTTTCAGCAAACTGTTTAATACGTTCTCCGATTTCATTACGAACTCTTTGGAATTCAGACCATTCTTTTCCTGCTGGGTCGTCAAATCCCCAATGAACACGTTTTACATGTGGAGGTGTTGTTGGACAGACATCATTTGCATGACCACAAAGCGTTACAACAAGATCTGCATTATTTAAAACTTCTGTATCAATAATATCAGAAGTTTGGTTAGTAATATCAATATCTACTTCTTTCATCGCTCTAATAGCGTTTGGATTTACACCGTGTGCTTCAATGCCAGCTGACAACACATTCCATTTGTCACCTAAATATTTTTTACCCCACGCTTCAGCCATTTGACTGCGGCAAGAATTCCCTGTACATAAGAAGTAAATTGTTTTTTTGTTATTCATTTTCATTCCACCTTTACTATGAATGTTTACCTTGGTTGTGTCTGAAAGTACTTACGTTGGAACCAAAGCGCTACATTTACAAGGGCAATCATAACAGGAACTTCTACTAAAGGCCCGATAACTGCTGCAAACGCTGCACCTGACTGGATTCCAAATACACCCACTGCAACTGCAATTGCTAATTCAAAATTGTTACTTCCTGCTGTAAATGCTAATGTTGTAGTTATTCCGTAACTTGCGCCAATTTTTTTACCCATAAAGAAAGAAACAAAGAACATGATTACAAAATAAATAAGTAATGGAATCGCAATACGTACAACATCAAGCGGTACGCTCACAATAACTTCCCCTTTTAAAGAGAACATCACAATTATAGTAAATAGTAATGCGATTAAAGTAATTGGGCTTATTTTGGGAATAAAGACTTTTTCATACCATAGACGTCCTTTTGATTTTACTAAAATTAAACGGGTTAACATCCCAGCAATAAAAGGAATTCCTAAATATATAAATACTGATTTTGCAACCTCTGCCATTGTAATATTAACAATAGCTCCTTCAATTCCCAACCATTCTGGAATTACAGTTACAAACACATATGCATACACTGAAAAAAATAACATTTGGAATACAGAGTTAAAAGCGACTAAACCTGCTGCATACTCAGTATCTCCCTTTGCCAGGTCATTCCAAACAATAACCATAGCAATACAGCGAGCTAAGCCAATCATAATTAAACCCACCATATATTCTGGCTTATCAGGTAAAAATATTATTGCCAAAGCAAACATCAAGACGGGACCAATTATCCAGTTTTGAACTAGTGATAATACTAAAACTTTTACATCCTTAAAAACTCTCCCCATCTCTTCATAACGAACCTTGGCTAATGGAGGATACATCATCAAAATTAAGCCTATTGCAAGTGGAATAGATGTTGTACCTACTTGTAGACTATTTATGCTACTTGTAATTTGAGGGAATAG
Source organism: Bacillus cereus (assembly GCA_002578045.1). Classification (GTDB taxonomy): domain Bacteria; phylum Bacillota; class Bacilli; order Bacillales; family Bacillaceae_G; genus Bacillus_A; species Bacillus_A cereus_AK. The sequence continues at coordinate 94,190 of NUMR01000087.1, read as the reverse complement.
TACCCCTATACCAATTCCTAGAGCCATGGCAAGAAAAATCCAAATGGTTAAGTATCGATCTAGAAATGATAGTCTTTTCATTGGATACTCCTTTCATATTAACAGCAAGATGTAGGTTCTAATTTATGAACATCACTATTTGCTTTTGTATAGAAAAATTCCCATTCGTTACCGTCTGGATCAGTTACCCAAAACTTATCTTGTACAGCATAGCAACACGTTGTATTCATCTCGTCTCTTGCAAAAAATCCTTCTTTTTCTAATCGGTCCTTATGGATCTTTATTTCTTCTTCATTTTCTACTTGGAATCCAAAATGATTCACTTGGTTTCCAGACACTTCATCTTTTACATTTAAAGTGAAGTTAAGTCCTGGAGTATCTAATAGGAATTTTGCATAATCATTTTTCACCTTAACTGGTTTTACTCCAAATGTTTTCTCATAAAATTCAATAGATTTTTCTAGATTTTTAACATTAATCCCAACATGTACATATTTCATTACACATTCCTCCTTGACTTTAAGAAAAATTAATCAAAAAAATTGATTTATAGTTTAAAAAAATTAGCAACAAGTTCCTTTTCCTGTTTTTCTAAAAATACAACAAAGTTCTTCCGATAGTAAGTTATTTAATTCAATATCATTTAAATCATAATAGTTCCAAGTACCATGTGTATCTTTGATTATTAAATTTGCCTCAAGTAAAATCTTTAAATGATAAGATAATTTGGATTGTGTCATTCCAAATATTTCAGTTAAATCACATACACAAGTTCTACCTCTTTGACAAAGCTCATACATAATTTCTAATCTCTTTTGATCAGCGAGGGCTTTAAATTTCTTTTCGTATTGTTCGAATTGTTTAGTCATATTATGTAACCTCCTATTAATCAATTTTTTTTGATATATTTATTATATATGAAATTTCTTATTTACTGCAATGAATTCACCAAAAAAATTGGTTTATTTGAATTACATTAAAGAAGTTAGACAAAATTCGAGACTTAAAGTAAGAAATGAACAATATTGAAAAGATAAATAATTACTTTAAACGTCAACTACCCACCACTTATCGTCGGGTTACACCCTTCACACGATTGAAGTGGGGGTATCCTTGCCGATTTTAGATGAAGTTCTAGGTTGCTTTATTTTTTAATAGCAGTTTTTTAAATCTTTCTAGCCTAAAACAGTAGCTATAAAAATAAAGCTGGGCCAACTACACCGAGTATACTGGCGGTCAGCCTCTCTTTTTGAATACTAATTTCCTCCTAATCCATAACCACCTCACCTTGTTTTAATTGTTCATGAACTCTTTTTTATTAATATGTTTTATGGGTAACAAAAGTTACATCATTATTAACGTCCTACTGTATTTTTTTAGAAGTAGATGAATCATTATCCAATTAACAAGGTGAATATTTGAAAATCTAAAGAAAGGAGATAAAGAATCCACCAATTACTCCCGTTACGACGATAATCCATGGTGGTAGCTTCCAAAAAAGTAACATACTAAACAATATAGAAGCAAAAGCAAAATCGATAGAATTTAAAATCGCACTCGTCCAAATTGGTTGGTAGAAAGCTGAAATTAAAATACCTACTACTGCCGCATTTACCCCCATTAAAGCCCCTTTAACTTTAGGATTTCGTCTTAAGTGTTCCCAAAAAGGTAATGTACCTAAAATAAGGAGAAAAGCTGGTAAAAAAATTGCTACAGTTGCTATGAATCCACCTTGCCAGCCATTAATAACCGCCCCAATATAAGCTGCAAATGTAAATAACGGTCCTGGTACAGCTTGTGTAGCGCCATACCCAGCTAAAAAGGATGCTTCATTTAACCACCCTGTAGGGACAAATTCACGTTCAAGTAATGGTAAAACGACATGTCCGCCACCAAAAACTAATGAACCTGAACGATAAAAGCTATCAAACATTGCAATCCAGCTTGCTGTAGTTAATTCTCTTACAATGGGTAAAAAAATGAGCAATCCAAAAAATAATGCCAAACAAATTACTCCTAGTTTTTTTGATATCGGAAAACTTAAATGAACTTCATCGTTTTCAGTGTGTTCTCTATAAATTATATATCCAATGAAAGCTGCTAATAGAATTACTCCTACTTGTGTAAAAGCTGTCTGCCATAGCAAACTACCCACTAATGCAAATAAAGCAATTGATTTCCGTTGCAGGTCTGGTGTTAATTTTTGAGCCATCCCTAAAATAGCGTGTGCTACTATAACTACGGCTACTATCTTTAAGCCATGGATCCAACCTGCATTTTCTATATGTAAACCTTGTAGAAGCAAAGCAAATACTATTAATGCAATCACTGAAGGGAGAGTAAAGCCTATAAAAGCTAAAATTCCACCTAATAACCCAGCCCGCATAACTCCAATACCTATTCCCACTTGGCTACTAGCAGGTCCAGGTAGAAACTGACATAAAGCAACTAGATCTGCATAACTTTTTTCATCCATCCATTTTCTTCTACGAATGTATTCTTCATGAAAATATCCTAAATGTGCAATCGGTCCTCCGAATGATGTAAGTCCAAGGCGTGTAGAAACAATTAATATTTCTAACAAAGATTTAATACTATTTCTCGATGTAGTTTTATTCATCATACACTTCCTTTCTCATTAGTCCTTAATTTCTTTAAAAAGTTCATAGGCTTTTTTTCTTGCTTCAACAAGAACTTCGTTCCCTTTTTCTGTAGCCGTATAATACTTTCTAATTTTTCCAGATACATTACGTTCTTCCTTTCTCAAAAGTTCATCGTGTTCCATTGAATGAAGAATAGGGTATAAAGTACCTGGACTAATAGAATATCCGTGTTTTTTTAATTCTTCTAACATCCATGAGCCAAAAATAGGTTGCTCTTTAGCATGATGTAAAATGTGAATTTGGATAAATCCTAGAAATAATTTTCGTAATACTTTCTCTTCCAAGTTATCACCTCCATATCCGTTAAATATAATATCTAATATCGTTATCGAATATCGTAATTAAATGTAGCATTTGACACCTTATATTTTCAATGTTTCACAAAAAAGTTTACACTAACTTTACAATAAAGTGAAACTTGAATCAGTGGGAGTTTTGTCCNNAGCCCTCACCAATCGGGCTTTTACGGGCAGTTATCTCCCGCCTAACTTCCTCGCATTCGCCGAATTTTAGGGTGGGAGTCTTACTGCCCACAAATAGTGGGGTAAATAACCGAATAAATTTTTATACACTAAAAAGTATGATACCCAAAGCCTTTAGCCATAATTACGACTAAAGGCTTTTTTGTATATACCTAAAAAAGGAGCTGACTTTATGGAACATAATAAAAATGGCATACTTGCTTTAATCGTTTTGTTTGTAGGACTAGCATTTTTTGTTATCGGTATGGTTTATCATTTATGGGGATCAGTTTAAAAATAAAGTGAAACTTGAATCAGTGGGGGTTTTGTCCNNAGCCCTCACCAATCGGGCTTTTACGGGCAGTTATCTCCCGCCTAACTTCCTCGCATTCGCCGAATTTTGAGGTTGGAGTCTTACTGCCCACAAATAGCGGGGTAAATAACGATTCATTTAAGAAAAGTGCTCGCATGAGTGCTTTTTTCTTAACATGTAATGTAAAGACGCTCTAAAATATATACGATAAACATCATATAATATGTATATATAATTTTAAATAGAAATTATTATTATAAAATGCTATACTAAAATAGGAGTCGATAATTGTTATTTTCTTCTTAGTTTTAAAGCAATATGGATATACCTTCTGATCACATTTGGGTTGTACAAGTAAAAGAAGACATCTTAATCGATGTCTTCTTTTCTTATATTTTTATGAATTCTTTTGTGTTGATGTTCTCCAATCACGAAAAGATGTTGGGCGTCCAGAATAAGCTCTTTGCTTTGTAACAGTTGGTTTTTCTTCAAGCGTAGTCAAAGCTGTTTGTATTTTCTCCAACTGTTCTCGCAAAGCTTGCTGTTCAATCTTTAAATCCGTAAGTAAACGTAAAATCATTTCAGAATAAGCCATAAAAATCCTCCCTCCCCCCAATACACAGAATAAAATACACTATGTAAATGACATACTACCCGTGACAAAAACAATGTAGTCCATTCTCTAATATCCCAAATACCTTTATTTTTTCAAAAGGACCTGCTCCATTTATCCGTAAAAAACATACATTGAACTAAAGGGAAACGTTAATCAGAGGGAGTTTTGTCCATCCCCTTCTGATTATTAGCCCACACCAATCGTGCTTTTACGGGCCGTTAATCTCCCATCTAACTTCCTCGTATATGCCGAATTTTGAGGTGGGAGTCTTACTGCCCGCAAATAGCGGGATAAATCCATTCATATATAGTTGTTTTGGGAAGGAGGAATTAGTATGGGCTATGGTGGTAGTTGTGGTGGAAGCTGTGGTTTCGGCGGCGGATTCGCCTTACTTGTTGTGCTCTTCATCTTATTAATCATCGTTGGCGCTAGCTGTTGGGGCGGCGGATTCGGCTGCTAAGAAGGGGCACTCTTGAGAGTGTCTTTTTTATTTTTCGCTATGTAGCTAATATATAAGGCACCTTATAAATACTTCCATCAAATCATGAACCAAAATGTTTTTCAATTTGAAAAAGAATAATTTTCCCAACAAAAAAGCCCTTATGAAAATGGGCTTTTTTATACATACTATTTATTCTCTTTTAACTTCTCTAACTCCCGCTGTACTTCTTCTTGCAAATTTTGATCTAACAATTCTTGTTGATTAGGAGCCTTCAAATTATAAAAATAGTTACTAGCAGCTGTTTCTGCTTCTAATTTTTGTACATACGATTCGATGCGTGCAAAGCCTTTCACCGCACTTTCTGTATGAAAAGAATCCATTGCTGTATTACTCTCTTTTATTGCTTGCGCCGCATTTAATCGAGAAACAAGAACGAGTTCTTTATATTGCAATTCTCCATATTTCTTTTGCAATTTATCAATTTGTTCATAAAGCGTCGCAGTTTGCTCTTTTGTTATTTCGTACTGCTTACGGTATAGTTCCGCTTTTTTCTCACTCACAATTTTTTCTTGCAGGGCTAACTGCGCCATATGATCTTCTTCACGTGATACGGCAAGCTCAGCTTGGCGAGTTCTCTTCGCAATAAGAGCATCCGTTTCTGAAATTAACGCTTCATATTTCTTTTCTAAATAATATTGGTGAGAGAGTGCTTTTTGTGCCTTCGTAATTTGCTGTTCTGTTTCGCGAAGATATTGCTTCAACATACTAACGGGCTTTTCCATCTTATCTAACGTTTGATGCACATCCGCCACTACAATATTTTTAATACGTTTTAAAATACCCATTGTTACTTCTCCTCCTTACGAATATTACGTTCCCATTGATCTAAAATATCTACTTGCTTTTGTACTTGAAAATCGCTGTATAACTCTATATCAGTTGCCATTCTTTTTTCTTTAAACTTTTTATATGCCCAAACAATCATTGCCACAAATGCAAGAATCGGAAGGACTGGTAATACACCAATAACAAGGAGCAATATGCCTGTCCACTTTTTAACCATATTCCCTTCAGATTTACGAATCATGAACCAACCGAAAAGAACAAATCCAAGCGCTAACAAGAATGGTATAGAGAATAAACCATCAAACCCTTTTTCAAAGTGCTTTTCATGATGCAGATTTCGCTCAAAGTGATTAAACTTTTCTTTTGGCGTAACGAAAGCTTCTCTTTCTTTATCATGAGAAACAGTATACGCCGCCTGCTTATGCTTCTCATGATCCCACCTGTCAAACTTCATACTATGTAATCCAAACAATAGTACTGCCAGAAGTAACGGAAGGATCAACATCCATTTTAACCAACGCAATTTTTTACGTTTATTCTTTTTCATCTGTTCACCACCATCTATCATTCATTTTGATAAAAAGTATAAGATGTATTACCTCCCTTTATCTTTGATACATATGAGTGTAAAACTTAGACGTGAGAAGCAGATGAAAGGAAAATGATGAATGTATGAGAAATATATAAGAAATTTCTCATATATTATGGAGAAAAAAACATCGATAAAGTGAAACTTTATCATTTAAAATACTTCTGATAATCCTCTTCATTTTTAAATTCAATCGGCCCAACATCCATTCGAAATTTCCCATTCTCATATAATAACGGTGAAGCTTCTGAATGGTCTTTTGAGTAACTTTCCACGTGTGAAATTTTCATCCCATTTAAATTGGTGAAATCAATATGAGCAATGCACACCCAATAAGCATGGTCATTTCTTTCTAGTAAAGGCGCTGTTACAACACTACCCATATGATTATCGACAACAGCTTTTGCCTTCATAAAATAGAAACTTCCTATCCCATTTCCCACAGCACTATATGCAGCAAATAACACATATTTTAAAGCTTCTGGTCGATAAATACGAATGGTTTCTTTTCCTGGTTCTTGCGAGTCGCCGTCCAACACAATATAAGGTGAAACCTTGGAAGAACCTAAATGTTTATAATAAACTTTTCCTGTCTCCCCATCGGTTGTTACATAAAAACAATATAAATCTAAGTCCTTATTCGTTTCCCACTCTAAAGTAGCTGTTACCATTTTAGATTTTTGTATATTTATAGATTGTTTTTTCTTCAATTCAACCTTCATTACATTGATAGTTTTTTGTACTGGAGGCGGAGTAGGAACTATTTTCTTCTCTACAGGAGGCGCGATTTGTTCTTCATCAACCGCAATCTCTATACCAAAATTTGCACACAATGCAGCTAACCCACCAAAATATCCAGCTCCAATAGGATTAAACTTCCATCCTCCTCCATATCGATATAGCTCCCCTACAATCATATAGTAACTTACGTAGTTTAATATCATTTTGCTCAATCTGTTTTCTTTCAAACTTGTCCACATCAATTAAAAATACAATTGGTGCCTCAAGACCTTTTGATGAACGATACGTCGTTATAATTAAATGTCCTTCAGTAATATCTTTTGTAACTTTTACTTGTTGGCGTATCTCATGATTTAACTTCTTCTGTATACTCTGACAATCTTTTCGCTCCCTGCTTGAACTACCCGCCACTTAACGTTCTTACGGACTGTTTGAAGTGGGGGATTCCTACGAACACCAAGGTATCCCTCAGTTATATGAGTAGGCTATCCCCGCAGTTCCTGCGGTTAGAAGTCTTATAGCTTCATTTTTTAGATTTTGTCCTGCGTTACTATCTCTGTCATAATGTGCACCACAAGAAGGGCAATCCCATTTACGAAGATTTAGATTCTTAACATCTTTGTTTTGATAGCCACAGCACGAACAAAGTTGACTTGAAGGAAAACTCTTCGCAACAACAACAACTTGTTTACCGTACCATTTCGCTTTGTATTCGAGCATAGTTCGAAATTGTGACCATGATACTTCGCAAACCGAACAAGACCTAGTTTAGGTAGCTTGATTTTGTTACCTACAATGGCAATATTTCCATTCATGTGCTTAGTTGTGTAGGACTGTACTTTGTTCTTCTTCGACTTGGAGCGTGGTAAATCATTTTGCTTCTTGAAAAATCGGTCAAATGCATCTGCAAGATTTCTGACAGATGACTATACTGCAATACTATCCACTTCTTTTAACCAAACAAATTCTTTCTTCAGTTTAGGAAGTTCTGCTGAACATGTTCCGTATGCTAAACCTTTTCCTGTTTCCTTGTATGTATCGTTCCATTTTGCGAGGAAATGATTGAATATGAAGCGAGAACAACCGATTGTTTTATTGATTAAAATTATTTGTTTTTTGTTTGGGTAAATACGAAATTTAAATGCTTTATTGATAATCATAAGTCTCACCTCCATTTCGATATATATCTATCACATACAGAACACACATTCGGTTAATAGTGAAGGAATCCTGACAAATTGTCTAGTAATACTTTACTACCTGTCAAACAATTAAGATGGCTTCCTGCCATCTCTTAACCGAAGCCAATTCATCTCCCACCTAACTTCCTCGCATCCGCCGAATTTTGAGGTGGGAGTCTTACTTCCCACAAATAGCGGGATATATCATTAGTATTCTTCACATGCTACAACTCCTTTTGAATTAATAAAAAATTTCTTTACGGTATTTTATTTAAATATAACAAAGAAACTGGTATTATTTATGTCACATAAAAAACTAGCATTCTGTAAAATATCCCCCCAAACAAAAAGAACCTCTTACCACCCATACTACAGGCACAATAAGAGGTTCTTCTATCTTCAAATGATATTACCCATTCACTTCCGAATAAACTTCATTCATCATATCTTCCATAATAAAGTTTTTAAACTCTTCGTTCTCTAAAATCTTCATAAAGAATTTTTCGTTGCTGCCCATGCGGTCAATAACGAAGTTTATAAATGACTTTTCGAAAGCAAATTTGAAATTGTCCTTTGTATTATTTTTTGCTTTTTGTTGAATATCTTCACTGTTTAGCATATCTTCTTTTACTTGGTCGCGTGAAAGAAAATCGGTTTCTGTAAACTCTGTACCGAAACGGTCATTTAACTTATCTAGAATAGATGATAAACGATCTTTTTCATCTTCGACTACACCGCCTGCGCCGTGTGAAGTTGGCTTTAAGTCTACGCCACCAGTTTGCTCTAACTCAATTCCACCTTCAAATACCTTCTGATTGCGGTAATACTCTAGTGCAACATCATCAGCCATATACACATCTTTATCTTTACTGCTACGAGGTAACTTTCGTAATAAGTAATTTAAGTAGATATATAGTTTGTGTAAATCAAGGTCAATGAATGTAGCAATCTGCAGAATGAATGCATATGTGCGTACAAACTTCGTCACTGCTGCTTTAAAAGCATCCTTTTCTTCCTCTTCCAGTTGCTTAAAACGATCTACGCCTCTATCAATCCAAGAATTCAGCTCTGTCTGTGGCTTTATCTGCTTTTTAAATCCACCTTTAATCTCTAGTTCATTGACAACTTGTACTTCTTTTTCCGTAAAAATTTGATACGGTTCTAATTCCGCTTGCAAATCATATAAAATGTTCGGATCTGTCACTTCTTCAAGACCTGTTGTTTCATAGTACGGCTGGAAGGAATTTTTTATTTCCTCTATATCATTAACAAAATCGAGTACAAATGTATCTTCTTTTCCTGGACAAGTACGATTTAAACGAGATAATGTTTGAACTGCTTTAATCCCACTTAATGGCTTATCAACGTACATCGTATGTAGCAATGGTTCGTCAAATCCTGTTTGATACTTTTCAGCTACAAGCAACACTTTATACTCATCTGAATTAAACTTTTCAGGTAGTTCCTTTTCACTGAATCCGTTCATATCCTGCTCTGAATATGGAATTTCATTATCTTTAACAATGCCCGAGAAAGCAACAACAGTTTTCAAATCTTTATAGCCCATTTTATCAATATACTGATCAAAGGCAATTTTATAACGAACCGCATGAAGACGGCTCGCCGTTACCACCATCGCCTTTGCACGACCACCAATTTTTTGACGAGTAAAATTACGATAATGTTCAATGATGATCTCCGTCTTTTGAGCAATGTTATGCGGATGTAACGATACATATTGTACAAGTTTTTTCGTTGCCTGTTTTTGTGGAACTAACGGATCTTCATCAATACTTTTCGCTATTTTATAAAACGTTTTATATGTAGTGTAATTACTTAATACATCTAAAATAAAACCTTCTTCAATAGCTTGTCGCATCGTATATTCATGAAATGCATGGGGCTTTCCATCTGTACCCATCGTTCCGAATTTTTCAATTGTCTTCGGCTTCGGTGTAGCGGTAAAAGCAAAGAATGAAATATTATCTTGCTTTCCACTTTTCATAATCGTTTCAATGATTTGTTCATCTATATTGTCCAAATTTTCTTCCGCAACACGATCTTCTTCGTAGGCATCTTCTAACGTTTTATCTGATAAAATGTTTGTTAGTGCTGTCGAAGCTTTTCCGCCTTGTGAAGAGTGTGCTTCATCAATAATAACCGCATATTTTTTACGATCAAAATCAGACACCTTTTCCATAATGAACGGGAACTTTTGAAGTGTTGTAATGATAATACGAGTTTCACCAGTAATAGCTTGTGCTAGTTGATTTGAATCCTTATTAATACGTTCAACCATACCAGCTTTATGTTCTAACTGATATACCGCATCTTGTAATTGCTTATCTAAAACACGACGGTCAGTAATAACAATAACACTACTAAACACTGCATTGTTTTCTTCATCATGCAGCTTCGCTAAGCGGTGCGATAACCAAGAAATAGAGTTTGTCTTCCCGCTCCCTGCACTATGCTGAATGAGATAATTTTGACCAACTGATTTTACTTGTACATCTTGCTCAAGCTTACGCACAACATCTAATTGATGAAAACGCGGGAAAATTAACATTTTACGTTCACCAATGAGTTCACCATTTGAGTCTAAAATATCGTCCTTCTTCACAAACACAAAACGGAATAAAATATCTAACAAACTATCAGGGGCTAATATTTCCTCCCATAAGTAATGCGTACGATAATTATTGTAAACAGTCGGATTTCCTTTTCCACCATCATTCCCTTTATTAAATGGTAAGAAATACGTCTTCTCTTTTTTTAACTCAGTCGCCATAAACACTTCATCTGGATCAACCGCAAAATATACGACAACACGTTCATTAAATTTAAACAGTTGCTCTCTTGGGTCTCGATCCGTCTTCAACTGATTCATCGCATGCTCGACAGTTTGACCTGTCAATGGATTCTTCAGTTCCATTACAACAAGCGGCAAACCATTTATAAATAACACCATATCTAAACTATTTTTATGCTTATCACTATAAAACACTTGGCGACTTACAGTAAATCTGTTTTTACGATATAAATCGTTCATTAACTGATTCATTGTAGTTGGTGGCTTATTATAAATAAGTTTTAATGTTACACCACGGTCTTTAATCCCGTGGCGTAAACAATCCATTATCCCTTGCTTTTTTAGCTGATCACAAATGCGATTGAGCATCTTCTGCTTATAATCTGCACCATATGATTTCTCTAACGCTCGAAGTTGCTTTGCTTGAGTATCTTCTAAAAACGCAAACAGTTCCTCAACATCCAGCCCATATTGTTTAAATAGTTGGCTTCCCTCTCCCTCAAGAGCTCGCTTCATATATCCATTTTCTATTAATGAATCTTCAATATTTGTCTCAAGGCCTTTTTCCGTCGCATCAATTGCCATACTATCACCTCATTACGCTTCTACTTCAAAATCACGTACATCAATCTTACCTGTTACCGCCTCGTAGATTAGGGATTGGCGGTAAGCCTTTAATTTTTCAACCTCAATATTTATCAATTCTTTTAAGTTTGATATTTGGATACATTTAGAATCTAAATAGTTAGCTATTTCAATTTGTTCATCTAGTGGTGGAGCTGCAAATTTATAATTTGATACAAAGTCCGTAGGAATACGCTTTAATCCACCTACCCCATACATCATAGATATTCCTTCCTGTTTAAAAGGCTCTGACTGTACCAAATAGTAATAAAATTTATTATATTGTTTCTCTCTTACTCTTAAAACATGCAATTCTGTTGTTCCAAAACCAACTTCATTTACCAAATTATTAGCGATTGCAATATTACCATTTTCAAAACAAGGAGTTACTTTTGCCATCACAATATCTTCATTTTTAAAATACGTATATCCACTATATACATCACTTAGCTCTTTTTCTAAACCAACATCTATTTTTCCAGGCTCAATAATATTCTCCATCGGTAAGAACGTTACTTTCTGATTTGAATTTAAATCTACTTGTGATTTGTTAGGGTTTAACAAAATCGCATTTTTCAAACGCATAGATAACCAATGCTCAGGTATCTCACCAATCCACTCCACACCTGAATCTTTCATTTTCACATTTGGATTTAATCCTTTTGTTACAGCTTCTGTAATTATTGATTGGCGTTTTTCTTCAAGCAGTTGAATTAATCTTACTTTATCTAAAATCACGCTATTAATCTCATGAAATTTCTCATCTATAAAATTAACTATTCTCTTTTGGGTTTCTAAACTCGGTATAGCTAGTCTTATTGATTTAATAATTCCCTGACTAATGTTTGGTTGCCCTCCACCTTGAGACATTTGAATTATTCCTTCTCGGTTTCCCATAAGCCAATAAAACATAAACTTCATATCTATTTCATTAGGTTGTGCGAACACGCAACAAGCCTGATTAGTCGTTGTTTCAAATCTTGTAATACCAAGTTTCCCAATTGTTGCCCCGTACATAGCCATTATTAAAGATTCTTTAGGATAAACTTTTAGTGTAGAAAAATCCTGCAAGGCCCTATTAGAAATAAATTTTGAAGGAGACTCTACATAGTTATCAGTTAAGTCTCCTGTATTCAACCATGCAATATCTTTATTATTGTAATACTCATCTTTATTAGAAGGTGGAGTTGAACCACTTGCAATTAAGTTAAATAGCCAAGATATCTTTTTAACTTTCCAACCATCTGGAATAATTAACTCTCTACTTTTAATCATCCCATCACCTTCTTCAACTGCTCTAAAATACTCGCCTCAAGTTCCTTAATTTCAGCCATAATTTCATCTGAACTACGAAGCTCTGTGTATTTATAGAACTGACGTGTAAACGGAATTTCATAACCTACTTTTGTTTTTGATTCATCAATCCATGCATCTGATACATGTGGTTTTACTTCGCGCTCGAAATATTCATAAATACCCTCTTTTAATGGAACGCTTTCTGTATCACGTAAGTCAGTATCTGGCTCTGCATCTGCTTTATTTTTCATACAAATATCCGCTGTTTCGTCTTTCTCAGACAGACCAGCTAATATAGCTTTTAATACCGGTGCACCAATTGCTACATCTTCCTTTTTGAATTCATCTTTTAATAGTTTTGTAAATTCCTCACGATTTTTAAATAACTGTTCACTTTCAAATCCGCGTAACACAGCGATAATTTTTTCTTGTAGCGCTTTACCAGCTTCTATTTCAGTTAAGCCGTTATCACCTTTTTTCTTAGACTTCACAAGGTTTTCGAATGCTTTTTGTTCTGCTACACGTTGAATACGTTCTTCAGAAATAAGGAAGTTTAAGCGTAATGGGCGTTCTACAGTGATCTTTTGATAACCGAAGTCTTCGTTATCAAAAATTTTAACGTATTCGCCTTCTTTAAAGTTTCCGTATAAACGAACGATTTCATCGATTTGCTCTTGTGAAATTTCGTTACGCTTACTACCCATGCTCTTTTTCATTTTCTTCGAGAAATCAACAGCGTTTACAAGTTGTACTTTCCCTTTACGAATAGCAGCTTTATTGTTTGATAAAATCCAAATATACGTAGAAATACCTGTGTTGTAGAATAAGTCATTTGGCATAGCAACAATACCTTCTACTAAATCATTCTCAAGTACGTAGCGACGAATTTCACTTTCACCTGAACCTGCATCACCAGTAAATAATGGAGAACCGTTCATAATAATCGCAAGTCTAGATCCTTGTGGATTTTCCGCTGTTACTGGTTTCATTTTTGAAATTAAATGCATTAAGAATAATAGTTGTCCATCACTCGTACGAGGTGTACCAGGACCGAAACGTCCAGCATATCCTTGTTCTTCATGTTCAGCTTTAATTGGCTTTTCGTATGATTTCCAGTCCACACCATACGGAGGATTTGAAATTAAATAGTCAAATTTATCGCCTTTAAACTGATCATTCGATAACGTGTTTCCTAAACGAACGTTTTTAGCATCTGCGCCTTTAATAAGAATATCTGCTTTACAAATCGCATACGATTCTCCGTTAATTTCTTGAGCAAAGAACTCCAGATCCGCTGTTTTGTTTAGTTCTGTTAAATACTCTTGTGCAACAGAACCCATACCACCTGTTCCAGCAGCGCAGTCATATAATGTTTGCGTTAAACCTCGCTTCGTTAAAATATCATCGTCCTGCATAAATAATAAGCTAACCATTAAACGTACCACTTCACGAGGAGTGTAATGATCACCCGCTTCAGCGTGCTCTGAGAAACGACGAATTAATTCTTCAAAGATGTAACCCATTTCTACATTTGAAACAACTTCTGGATGTAAATCAAGCTCACTAAAACGTTTAATCGTTAAGTATAATAAATCGTTATTATCTAACTTTTCAATTTGACGATCGAAATCGAAATGATCCATAATGTCACGAGCTGTTTTTGAAAATCCATTAATATAATCACGTAAATTATCAGCGATATTATCAGAATCACTTAATAGTTTTGTGAAAGTATACTTACTTGTATTATGGAAGTTTTGTTTTGCGATACGATTTAAAATTGGTTCACGAGCATCTTCATTCATCGCCTTAAATTTCTCAAAGTTTGCTAATACTTCATCTTTTGTATTCTCTAATACACAGTCAAAACGACGTAAAACTGCTAAAGGTAAAACTACCTTTCCGTAATCTTCTGGCTTATACGGTCCACGCAAAACTTCTGCGATTGACCAAATAAAACTTACTTTATCTTGGAAGTTAATCATTATATATCTCCTCTATACTTTATATTTCTACATATACTACATGTAATTTTTTTATTTATAACCGTTATATTTTATCAAAAAATATCTACACGCGCTGAACTTCCTTATATAGTAGTAACTGTTTGTTTTAAAAATCTCTTAAAACGGAACCCCCTCCACCAACTCCAAAACATACCGCGCCATCAACTTCTGAAGCTCTTCCTCCCTACCTGAATGTAAGGAATACTCCCCGCTCCCCAGTTTGATCGTAACGCTTGAGAACGGCCCTTCAATCAGAAATCGAAATCCAGCATCTGCATATTTTTCTGCTTCGGCGAACATTTCTTTTTCTTCTGTTAGCTGTTTTGTTTTGTTGTAGATGAGTGATTGTAAAATTGTTTTTTCGTATGTTGTAAATGTGTAGGCTTGGCATAGTTCGATTCCTTTATAGGATTCGTCTATTTTGCCTAGTCGTTCTCCTACACATGCACATAGTGTGAAGAAGGAGCTGTGTTGTTCAAATATATGTTTCGTTCGTAAGTCTTTAAAGAATGGTAAGTACTCTTTGCGTACTTTGACACGTAATGACGTTTTTGTTTCTTCCATATAACTCCCTCCTCCTTATGAATGCTGCGCGATGAACATTGGATGTTCAATAATTTTTGTAACGCTCGGTTCGACGCTGCGAAGTTCGTAATATTTGCCCCAGCATCCTTTTTCTAAGAACATCGCTCTTTCACGATCGCCAAATTCTCTATCTGTTACGAGAAGTATCCATTGTGAACATACTTCTGGTAAGAAGCTTAATAAGTTCATTTCATGCTTTGAAGATAAACGGCCGAACGGCGTGTCCATGAATAACGGCATTTCTAAAGAAGCATGTCCTCCTGCGACTTGCGCTAGTGCGGTAATAAAGCTTAAAGATAATACTTGTCGCTGTCCTTGTGAAATATTTGCTAAGAAAGAGTGACCGTAGCTGTTTAATACTTCTAATGAATAATCTTTTTTAATTCTTACTTCTTGAATATTCATATTCCCGCTATCATCTAATAGCTGCTGAAGGTTATTTGTTGTTACTTTTTCTAGGTCGGCAATAATAATCTTTTCAAATTCTTTTATCATTTGATTAATTGCTTTTACAGCTTTTCCTGTTTCTTCTTGCTTTTTAGCAAGCTTCGCGTGTACACCACTTTTCACTTTTAAATCGCGCAGAGCTAGTTCTAATTGCTCTTCTTTACGTTCAAGCTCTTCTATGCTTTCGCGCAATTGTTTCATATGCACATCTAACTGTGCCTGTTGTTTATGTACATCATTTCGCTCTTTATTTAATGTAGCTAAATCTTCAATACCTGTATCTGATAGCTGCTTATTTAAGCTTTCAACTTGCTGGCGAATCGTTTCCAATTCATATTCTTTCTCACTCATTTCATCAAGCTTATATTTCAAGTCGTTTTCTTTCTCTTCAAGGAAACCGATTAATTGTATAACTTTTGTTAGTAGTTCATAAAAGGCTTTTTTTTCAACGTTACGAATTGCAACTTTTTCTAGTTTCATAATTGATTCGTACTCTTTAGAGCCTTCTTGCAGAGCAGTTCCGCACATACATTTTAAATCACTAAGTAAGTTTTGAATGAAATCTAAACCGATATCCATTTTTTCTGTTTGATAATCGAGTACGATCTCTAGCTTTGTTTTAACAGAATGAAGAATATCTTTCGCTAATAGTAAAGATAACGTGTTGTTAAAATCGACTAAGTGCTGCATAGCGGCTCGCTGTTCCATCTGCCTCGTTTGAAGAAGTTCTTCTTGTTGTTTTGATTCATTAATTTTATGTGCTTCTTCCTGGAATTGTTCTAATTGCGTAGTTAAATGATCCAAACGTTGTTCAGCTTCATCTAACTGTACGCCAGTTGTTTCTAGTTCTAGCTTAGCCTTTTCTTTCGCTTCATCATTTTCTAGTTTTTCTTTTAACTTCTTTTGATAATCACCAGAAGAATGTTTTTGTAATTCTTTTAACATTTGTTTATCTAGTACTTGTAATACTTCTTGTGATTTAAGTAAATCATCAATTTCCAATAAGTTTTTTATACCTTTTGCGATTTCTTTACGTTGCTGCTCTGACGCCCTTGTAAGGCGCTCGATACGTTCTCCGTCAAAGAAGAAGTAGTTTTTTACACGCTCATCTAATATTTCATTTACAAACTGCTGAATTTCTTCTTTATCTGTAATAACACTTCCGTTCGTTACATCTTTTAACTCCGCAGCATGTAACCGCTCAATTTTTTCACCTTTATCATTTTGCACTGCAAAGATTGAACGGCTAATAGAATATTCATTTTGATTATGAAGAAAATCAATCGTTACTGTACAAGTAACACCTTTTTTCTCACCGTCATAATCTTCTTGTAACGCTTTTGTATTCGTTAAAACAATATCGTCTTTTCCATCAGCATCTTGATCTAAATACATATCTCCATATAATCCGAAGAGAAGACCGCGGTAAATGCCTGTTTTACCGCGACCGTTTTCACCTAAAATAACTGTAACGAGCCTTTCATTATCTACTCCTGCAAACGTAATGCTTTGCGTATCGTAAAACTGCCTAAAATGATGAAAGGTGATTTTTTGAATTAGCATGTTCTACACCTCCTGTATGTCACACTTATATTAAACTATCAATATCCCTATCTAATTTTTTTACTAAAGCTTGTGTAGATAGTTTTTTACGCGTACTAACTAACTCTACCGTTTTCAGTACGATTTTTTTCGTTATGTCTTCTTCTTTTTGTAAATACGGTTCAATTTTTTCTTTTAAGTCCTGTTGCAATTTTTACACCTCCACCAAGTGCTTAGAGATAAGTTCATCACCTATTTGAACAAAAGGAGCTTTTCCTTCGGCTAGTAACGTTTCTGCCTCAAATAGCAACTCTCCATCTGCCGAGAAGCCGTATTCCATTAACTTTCTCCTTACATCACGCATTTTCGCCGATCCACCAAATTCTTTTACTAATATATATTGGATAAAATCTGTATCTGATTGAATAGAACTTGTATGAGGTACGATAATCGTTCCTCTTGATCCTAGTAAGATAAATTCTTTATCTCGTTTTAAACAATCTGCGAATAAATCAATTGTCCAAGATAAACCTCCATCTAACTCTGGAAGGCTTTCAGATAAGCAATGTTCTACTCGAATAAAGATTTTATCATTTATTTGCTGTTCTCTCGCTAATACGTCTAATACCACATTTTTTAACATAAGTTGCTTTTCTGCATTCCATCCAATTGTCATTTCGTGTACATACTCAGCATACTGGCCTCTCGTATAATAAAAAATTCGATCCGAGAGCTGTAGTGCAACGTCCAAGGCATTTTCACGAGCACCTAATTCATTTACAAGCCAATCCATTACTTCTTCCCTTGAAACCTCGTATCCTTGCTCTAGAATATAATCTTCTACTAAAGTTCTAATACTAGCCGTTTCTAACTCACTACCTATTTTCAAGATATGTGGGTAACGTGGGAACATAAAATGAGCTGCACACTTGGAACGAAGCAATTGATATAATAAATAATTTGTATGAATACCATTTGCAATGCAGTATGGTTCAAACTCCTTAAATATGCCATTAATTTGAAACTGTGGTATTTCTTCTAATTTTTCATCTATACGCTTTATGATTGGATCAAATATATGAACTGGCATTTGCTCATAAAATTCTAGCAATGTGTATTCTCCATAATTACTCTGAATAATATCTTGTGTACTAGATAAAGTGAAGTCCACCGTAAACGGCTTCCAACCACGATTTATTATAAATTCATCTTTAAGCTCTTTCGTACTTACTTGATGCCCTTTACTTCTAATAAAATCTCGAAGTAAATCTGCATTTCTTATACTTCCAGTATCTCCTATTTGAATAATTTTCGGATATTTTGGTAGCGTAATATGGTCAGAACCATAATGTCTTAATAATGTGTACAATGCATATTCTGTTGGAACATCATTTTCTAGTAGTACGTCTTCATACTGATTAAACAAATATGTAACCGTAATAACCGGCTTCTTCTCCAATTTGTTAGCCGCTTCTTTTGCAATCGTCTCGATTAATTCTATGTTCGGTTTAACGAAGCTACTGTGAATATAAATACCTCTTCCCCATAAATAAATCGTGTCTGAAGTTTCATCTCTCGTACAAATAGAGGGAAAATCTCTTTCTCCATGGAATGAATTCGGTATTATTTCATTTGCCTTCTCGTTTAACATCTCATATTCTTTATATACTTCAGCACCATTTGGGAACTGTCTCAATACAATCTCAGCTACATCAATTTTCTTAGCTTTTGCTAATACGTATTGATTTTGATTTGTCTGGCGCATAATTTCCCTACAAGTATTCCTTACAACAAAAAGAGACACTTCTAATTCCGCTGCAACATTCCCTATCATTTCTTTATACTGCTCTTCTTCTAGCAATTTCCCTTTTAATCGTTCAGAGAAAATATTAGAAATTTGTCTATCAAAATCTTGTAACTCAGCTCTCGTTAACGTAGTGAAAAATTGATTATCAAAACAAAGGTATATATCCTCTGACTCTAACATTTCTAAAATTAAATACTCACAAAAACTTTCTTCTGAAAACATTTTATTTTCCATAAAGTTTCTATTCGCTTCTAACTTATCTCGAAATAATCGGAACCATACTTCCGCTTTCGCTCTAATCCTTCCAACTGACTTTTTCACAATTTGTCGGATTCTTTCACGCGTTACGTCATGATTTTTCGCTGTTTCTTCTAAAGTTGGTCGCTTTCCATTTAATGTTCCTTCATACCGTTCACGCATAATCTCTAGAGCTTTCTCATTTATCTTCAGCTTAGTATGAATGCTTCCCGTTTCTAACATATCTTGCAACATTTCTTTTAACTGATCTGTTTCATACTGCATTCTCTCTTCTACCGTCATAGTGGCATAAAAACTTTCTTCTAACTCTCTCTTCTTAGCAACTTCTACCTTTTCTTTTAAGTGCTGTAAAAATTTCTTCAATCCTAACTCACCAACACCTTGAAACTTTTTTAGCTCCTGTAAATCAAGAGGAAGTTGTTTATACTGATGAATACTAGCTTCATGCAATTTTTCTACAAGTGATGGGCAACTTAAAAAATCCCCATATTCTAAAGATTCTTCCTGTAAAGAAGACGGGATTACTATTCGTTCCCCATTTAATAGCACTTCTTCTCCTTGTATTCCCACCGGTTCAACGATTACTTCTACTTCCTCAAGTTGTCCTAGATTTTCAAGTTGTTTAAAGAACTTTTCAATCACTTTAGGACCAACTCCTTGCATTCGTTCTCTTAATGGAAGTAGATCTTTCGGAATCTCACCTATTGTATGAACACCAAAATTACTCTTTAATTGATTTATAAAATTATTACAACCTGTAATTAATTCAGTCGTAATCATCGTATCTTTCCTATCAATAGGAATAGTCAGACATTCCGTTCCCATACATACTATAATTCCATCCTCATCTTGCAACTCTTTCTCAACTTCATTTTCGTTCTGTATATTCTCTTTTATGCTACTACTGGGA
Source organism: Bacillus cereus (assembly GCA_002578045.1). GTDB lineage: Bacteria > Bacillota > Bacilli > Bacillales > Bacillaceae_G > Bacillus_A > Bacillus_A cereus_AK. The sequence continues at coordinate 74,051 of NUMR01000087.1, read as the reverse complement.
CTTTCATCATCTACACCACACTCTTCACCCTTTAAACAACCTAAAAATTCATCAAACGCTTCTGCTGTAAGCCAGCGAATTGAAAACATCGGTAATCCATTTAATTGCTTTATCTTTCGTACACCAAACTTTGCAAATAACTCTGTTAAGTGTTGTGGAAATTTCTCGCTTAATGCTTTAGCTTGTGTATTATTTACTTCTATCAATACTCTCTCTTGTTCATGAGGCAAGTTTACAAGCTTCGCTAAATTCCCTTGATACTCACATCCTAAAAACCATAACTGGATTGCTAAATCGTAAAAATCTTGTTTATCCTTTCGATACCAATCACGTAAATGCTCTTCTTTTATTTCTCCAAAAGTTTCCAAATGAAAATGTTCGCCAAATGTATAAACCGGACTCTCCTCATATTCATTCATACGCACTTCAAATAATCGAGAAGGAACAATCAGTTGTTGATCAATCACTTCTTTTTTTTCTACTACTTGTTGTACTACCTCTTTCTTTTGCTCAATTTCTTTCGGCATCTCAACTTGCTTCGGTTCTTCTACTTCCTTTTTAGGGGCGCTTTCCTTTTTTTTAGGTCCGTCATTATAACTCCCCATTAAAAACCAAGCTGGCTTACGCTTTGTCACACGCCCACCTTTAGCTGTGTAACGAAAATAAATTTTACGTGGTTTTAAAGGATCTAATACTTCTTTCAATTCCCAGCCACCAATTAACCAAAGAGAGCCTCCTGCAGAACGCTTATCAATGACTTCTATATCATGACTTTGCAAGTAGCTTATTAAGTCAAAATCTTCTTCTAAAATTTCCACATCAGTTATTTCTTCTTTTACAGGCTTTTTTTCTTTAATAACCGACTCCTGTTCTTCCATAACCGGTTCTTGCACTTCTTCTTTTTGTGCTTCTGGTTCTACCGCAACTTGTACTACTTCTTTCTCTTCTTTCTGTTCCTGAGTTAGTTTAAGTAATGCCTGCTGTATTTCTTGAAACTTCGCCTCAAGTGTCTTTTCTAAACTTTTCTCTACTGTTTCTGCTACTGTTTGTTTAATCTCTTCTGTATTAACTGTCGGCTCTGCAGTAGCTTTTGGGCTTTCATATACTGGCGCCTTAAAATTAACATCTCCGTATAATTCCATGAACCAAACTGCTAAGTCATATGTAAGTTTATGAGCTTTTAATGCATCTTCTACACTTCCAAAATTCGCTTCATGAACCGCTTTATTCCCCATCTTGCGAATCCATTCAAATCGGAAATGCATTTCCTCATTTAAAATCCCTTCTCGATACAACTTATGTATAACTTCAACATGCTTCATTTCGTAATATATATTAATATCTTCCATTTCCATTACATACTTCGTTAGCTTTTCTGCAAAAAGCCTCGCCTTTGATAATACAGACGGAACATCGTTATACACTTGCTTCTCTAACGCTTCTGCAACATCAGCCAATTTCTTATACTTTGGCTGTAAAAAAGAAAATAAAAATTCGTTGCTCATATACTCTATCCTTTCTACTTAAAAGTAACTATTAGCTCTTCCTATTTTTATAAAAGAAAATCCAATCCCATGAACTATATACTAAACTATAATTATCTTAATTAAATGTATCTCATTACCTCTTTACATTCTATTCCATTATATCATCAAAACCAGCACTATTAACGTCACTTTAACTGTATATTCTTCCAAAAATATTGTAATTATACATATTTATATTTAAATATAAATATACTCAAACTATCTACCATATAATGCAATTAATTTCCGACTCTCCTCTACAACCTCATCCCTTAAATCAAGAGGCCTAACAATCCTCACCATCCCCCCATACCGCCCATCACACTCCTCCAAAAACACCCTCGTCTCCCCACTATTCTTATAAAAACTCTCCCAACCCCGCTCCCTCAAAATCCCCTTCCAAGTATCACTCTCCACCATCTTCTTAATCACGTCATCCCAATAAGCGACCTCTTCTTTCGTCATATCTTTCGGGCCCATAATTCCTTTCCAGTGCTGGAAGACAACATCAATTCCTTGTTCTTTCCATGTTGGAGTTTCTGGTAGTTGGTCTAGCCGTTTTTCGGCGGATACGGCTAGTATTTTTATTTTGTCTGCTTTGTATCGTTTTTCAGCTTCGGATAGGGTCATTGTTGCAGCGTTAATTTGTTTGTTCGTTAAGGCATTTATAATATTTTCTTTGTTTTCATAGACGAAGAATTTTAGTTCGGCAGGGTTTATGCCAAATGCTTTGCTTACTTGTACGAATGATAGGTGATCGTCGTTTCCTAAGCCTGGTGCAACGCCGATTTTGAAGTTTTTCTTATCTTTCTTTAGTTGTTCCATTAGTTGTTTTGCGTTATCTATAGTGCTGTCTTTTGATACGACAACGACTTCCCAATCTGACGCTAGTGTTGCGAGTGGTGTGAAGTCTTTATATGTTAGTTTACTGTGGCCTAGTAGGTTATTCGTTATGAGTAAGCTGGAATTTATCGCCAGTACGTGACCGCCTTTTTGTTTCGTATATTTCCATCCAACATCACCGCTACCGCCTACTTTGTTTGTGACAGTGATTGGTTTTGTGAAGATTTTCTCTTCCGTAAGCGCTTTTTGCATCGCTCGTGCCGTTAAGTCCCATCCAGCTCCTTGAACGTTCGGTGCAACGATTTCTATTTCGTCTATGTCTACTTTATTCGTATGAGATGGTTCTGAAGAACAACCAGCTATTACTCCTGTCATAATCCATATGCATAGTAATAATCGTTTTTTCATAACCCTCGTCCTATTCGATACTTTCGCTCCGGTCGTCCGATAATGCCGTATGTGTATTCTACCATGCATTCGTTTGTGGCTACTAAGTATTCTAAATACCTTCTCGCGGTTGTTCTAGAAGCTCCCATTTGTTCTCCCATTTCTTCTATTGTAATTCCCTCTTCGAATCCTTTTATAATTCCTTTCACCTTTTGCAGTGTTAACGGATCAACACCTGTCGGCAAGTTTTTCATATGTTGTATTTGCGAAGTGCCGAAAAAGTTATCAATTATTGTTTGACTCACTTCATTGTTATTATGTAATAGTTGCTTCTTTCTCTTATAGTCTTCAATTGTGCGAACAAATTTTTCTAACGTGACTGGTTTTATAAGGTAGTTACTTACGCCATTTCGAATTGCTTTTTCTAACATATGATTTTCATTCGCCGCAGTAACCATAATGACGTCAACGTTTGGAAAATTAGCATGGATTTTCGGCAATAGTTCTGTACCGATTCCATCTGGTAAATAAATATCTAATAGAAGCAAGTCAATTTCTTCTTTTTCTAGTAGTTCCATCGTTTCTTTCGCATTCAATGCTTTTCCGATAATTTTTACATCTTTTATTTTTGATAAAAACTCCTCTTGAATTTGTGCTACGCGGAAATCATCTTCTGCGATTGCAACCTTCAACATATGCCCATCCCCCTGTTTGTCATTTACTTTCTCTCAATGTTTTCGGAAGGTAAATTGTAAAAATAGCTCCCCCGTTTTTCTCGTTTTGAATTTCAATTGTTCCTTGTAGTAAATCTACCATTTCTTTCACATTCGCTAGCCCGTAACCACGATTATTTCCTTTCGTTGAAAATCCTTTTTGAAAAATAATACTTATTTTTTCTGCTAATACTCCTATCCCACTATCTATCACTTCAAACACAATATCGTTTCCAATGTCAGTAACAAAAAATGAAACATTCTTCTCCTCTTGTGTACGCACCGCATCAAACGCATTGTCGATCATGTTCCCAAGAATCGTAATAAGGTGCGAAACTTGTATATGATCCGGTAACGGGTTAAGAGTACTATCTCCTTCAATATGAAAATCAATTTTCTTCTCAGACGCCGTTCCGAGTTTTCCTAATAAAATAGCTTGTACTTTCACATCATGAATTTGATGGAATAAAATATGATTTTGACTTTGATGAATATTAGATTCTTGCTGGATAAATTCAATCGCTTCTCTGTAGTGCCCTAGCTGCAATAAACCAGATAGGACGAAAAGTTTATTTGTAAATTCATGTGTTTGAGCACGCAAGTCCTCTGAATACTTTCTTACCTCAGATATTGTGTTAACAAGTTTTTGCAATTCCGTCTTATCTCTAAAACTACATACAACACCTACCGTACTATTATTTTCGAGTATCGGTGTCATGTTTAAAATAAACACTTTATCTTGAAACGCTATTTCTTGATCGTTTTCTAGCACTCTATCCATATTAAAATCCGGTAAAACTTTTGAAATATGCTGATGCATATAATCATCATTTACATGTAGCATCTCTTCTGCTGAAGTATTCATCATAGTAATAAAACCGTTTTGATCAATAGCAATAATTCCTTCTTTTATAGATAATAGTATCGCGCTTCGTTCCCGGTATAACGCTGCGATTTCATTCGGTTCTAAACCAAGTGTATCTTTCCTGATGCTACGTGCTAAAAGGATGCCACCAACAATGCCGGCTAATAATACCGCTAAAGAAAAGAGTATAATTTCTTTCGTTCTGCTCAATATGTTAGATTCAATACCTTTTATTAAAAACTCTACTGTCACAACGCCTACGACTTGATCGTAGTCTCCGTTATGAATAATAATGGGCGCCTTCGCCATTAAAGCAGGACCACTTACTCCCTTTCCTTCAAGCGTATAATATCCTCCAAAAGTGAGCGCTTCATAGTTATATGGATTGTCGCTCTTTGTACCAATCAACTCCACATTAGAATGCGAATACATAACCCCATAGCGATCTTCCACAATTACATAATCTGCTCCAGCTTGTTCACGAACTTGTTCTGCAATTGATTGAATGATACTTTTATGTTCGTTATATTGAAAAGCCTCTTTTATAGCTGGCATAAAAGAAAGAGATTTAGCCGTTTGCAGCGCTAACTGTTCCACTTGACGCTTCGTATCAACAGACTGAATATAAACAAATATTCCCGCTAACAGGAGAACGACAAATAAAATTAATGTAATAATTAAACTTAATATTTTCGTTTGTAATGACACTTTGCGTAATCTTTTCATCTTTCATATCCTTTGATAAAAAATTCAAAAATATCAATCTCCTTTTCTATTATTATGACAAAATCGAAAAGGAATCAACTATAAAAAAACTCCATGTACATAAAGTACAAAAAGAATAAAATTGTCATAATATTGAGATTACTATTTAAAAACAGTACAATTCAACTACAATGAACACGCTTTCATATATAACTTTTATTTATAAGCAAGAGGGGGAATTATTATGGCTCAAACAAAATCTAACCGAGTTGCTGGAAATATCTTCAAAGGTTCCGTCGGCAATTTAATTGAATGGTACGACTGGTACGTCTACTCTGCTTTCGCCGTTTATTTCTCAGCAGAGTTCTTTCCTAAAGGAGATCCGACTAGCCAATTACTGAACACAGCAGCTATTTTCGCAGTTGGATTTTTAATGCGCCCTATCGGAAGTTTATTAATGGGACGCTATGCAGATCGGCACGGACGCCGGGCAGCGTTAACTCTTTCGATTACGGTTATGGCGGGTGGTTCATTAATCATTGCCTGTACACCTAGTTACGAAAGTATCGGTATTATGGCGCCAATTATTTTAGTTCTTGCTCGTTTACTTCAAGGATTATCACTTGGCGGGGAGTACGGAACTTCCGCAACGTATTTATCTGAAATGGCTAGTAGTGGACGCCGTGGCTTTTATTCAAGTTTCCAATATGTCACACTCGTTGCTGGACAGATGGTTGCATTAGGCGTGCAAATTGTTCTTCAGCAATTACTAAGCGAACCAGATATGAAAGCTTGGGGATGGCGTATTCCATTCATTATTGGAGCGATGGGTGCAGTAGCTGTCTTATGGCTTCGCCGCACGATGGATGAATCAGAGCAGTTTTCAAACATAGAATCAAAGAATCGCGAAAGCGCAGGAACAATTCGCGCTCTTATGAAACATCCGAAAGCAGTATTAACAGTAGTCGGGCTAACACTTGGCGGCACTGTCGCATTCTATACGTATACAACATATTTACAGAAGTTCATGGTAAATACAGTCGGTCTTCCGAAAGAAGTTGTAAGCTGGATTAACTTTGTCGCACTCCTTATTTTCGTCGTACTTCAGCCGATTGCCGGGCTACTATCCGACCGAATAGGACGCCGCCCACTATTAATGGCTTTCGGTATTCTCGGAACATTACTAACAGCGCCACTATTCTTCTTCCTAGAAAAAACGACAGAACCAATCGTAGCATTCTTACTTATGATGGTCGGTCTCATTATCGTTACTGGTTACACATCGATTAACGCAATTGTAAAAGCCGAACTCTTCCCAACTGAAATTCGTGCACTTGGCGTAGGCTTTCCATATGCACTAACAGTTGCGATATTCGGCGGAACAGCGGAATTCATCGCATTATGGCTAAAAAGTATTGGAATGGAATCACTATTCTACTTCTACGTAGCTGGTTGTATCGCGATAAGCTTTATCACGTATTGGCGTATGGCTGAGTCATCGAATACTTCACAAATTGAGGCAGAATTAGATAGCAGAAGTAGTTTAAAGAATGGTACTAGTTCAAAATGATAAAGTGAAACTGTAATGAGTGGGGGTTTTGTCCATCCCCGACTGATTATGAGCCCACACCNNATTCGCCGAATTTTGAGGCGAGAGTCTTACTGCCCGCAAATAGCGGAATAAATTACGGAAGGTCACCTTGAAAGAGGTGACCTCTTTGTATACTCTGTCGACCAATACTACATCACCCAAAAACTCTCATCTCATCTAAAAATGCTTTTTTCTGTTTATGCTGCATTCTCAATGTTGCTAAATTATATTGCCATGACTCTTCATCATTTAGTTTATTTTCGAGAATATCTCTTACTTTTTTAAAGTGTTTTACAGCTTCTTTATAGCGTTTACGATTTCCTCCTGGTATAAGAATGCAACCTTTGTTCCAATAGTATTCAACGATCTCTTTCGGATATTTATCTGCAAGTTGATCAGCAAAATGATCTAGTTGTGCATACATATTATATTGATGTATCGTCCGTAGAGGCTTAAGAAGAATTTCTAACATTTCACTATACATTTCCTTATCATAACAAATTTTCAAGTAATCTATTATACTTTCTTTTTTTACAATTTCTATCATTTCTTCTTGTATTTCTTCCCAATCTTTAGCTGTTAGTTGCTCCTTCATTAAATTAAAATCATTGTAATACTGTCTATGATAGGAACTTGTCCGAAACTTTCTTACTAAAATGCTTTTGACTTCTTCATATTCATTCTTCGTTTTAAAATATAGAAAAGCCCGTTTACTTATTAGCTCAATATCTGACTCTGTACAAAAAGCCTTATCTATTAAACCCTGTATCTTATTCGTATCATCTTGCGCCGCATAATAATCAAATAAAAACATAAATAATTCTGTTTTTCGTCCTTCCCCATTCTCTAAGCCAATTTCAGCAAATTCAACCGCTTTATCCACTTGATCTATCGAAATGTAATATTCCGCTAAATCCCAGTAATCCATTCCAAATTTTAAATATTGCATACGTAATTGTAAGTACGCTTCTCCATCTTGCAGTTCATTTTTATAAATTCGCATGATTAACTTTTGATTCCACTCATTTGGAAGCTTTTCAAGTAATTTAATTACATATTTCCAATCTAAATCAGATTGACACATTCCATAAATTGTATCCATTAATACATCATCAAGTCCAGAGTTCCCAAGTTCATATTGTATAAATAACCGTTTAATTAATACTTGTTTTTCTTCGGTTGGAAGAGGCAATTCAACTACCAATTCAGTAATGTTCTGTAAATATCCACAAACCTCATACTCAAGATATTCAGGGCCACCGCCATATGTATTAAAATCACATATAATTTCCTCTGCCCTTTCCAAGTAATCCCACAGTAATTTATTAAATACAACCTCTTTCTTTCCTACTCTCTTTTGTCTTGTATACCACTCCATCACATCCATATCCATACCTTGATACTGATTCGACAAATATACAACTAATTCCATTAATTGTTCTTTTTCCAGTTCCATACACAACTCTTGTAACGACAAACTTTTCTCCATACTCTCTCCCCCCTTCCATTTTCATCAAAACAAAACCATTCTACTCCTCATACACTTCCAACATATCATTAACATCGCCTAAATCAAATTCCTCTGGATCAAATTCTCCAAGCCATTCTCGCAAGTTTTCATCCATTTCTCCTTTTCCTCGTAATGCTTTTTGAATTTCGTTATACATATAAGAACCACCGCAGTCTTCAGGTGGACATGCTCGTTTTCCCTTTTGGCACATAGGAACTTTCATGTTCTCATCAAATGGTAATATTTTTTCTAATACTAACTGATGTTCCCAATTATCACCGAAATCATATGTGTATAAACATTTTTGTTTTTCTTCCGTTATTAATTCACCAATTTGCATGCCCGTTGCATCATGTTTTACTACGGATGATTGGTACATGTCCATAGAGTCGTATTGTACCTCTACATATTCATCGTTCGTATAGAAATTATATAAATGACAATTTTCCCAGCCCATTACAACTTGAATAATGTGATGTAACTCTTCAAAAGTCACTTGATTATGAATAAGAAATCTTCTCCAAATTGGTGGCCGTATTCCTTTTAACGTAATCTTAAATTGATAAATTGCTGGTTCTACAAGGTCGCGTTCTCTTACTTCTTTAACATTTTTCCCACCAAGAAACTCGACTATTTCTTCTAATCGTTCTTTTTCTGCAGGAGGCATCCCTTTCCAAAAATCATTTTTTTGAAACTCTTTAATAAAATCTAATATACATTTATCAATCATCATTCACCATCACATCTTTTCTTGTTTTATTGCATCATACTCTTAATCTGCACAATCTGACTAACCAGCACACTCGCATCATAACAATAACTTGATTACGTCGTTCATCATATATACATTAAATAAATTGCATACTATCCATACTTTCACTTCCTAACTTACAAGCTATTTTTATTGTAACATAATCTCGAAAAATCCTTTTTATAAACCAATCCCACATCCCCAAAAATTATATCCGCGATTATCCAATTTTATCGACCGCAACTCCGACTATATCGGCGATGCGACACAACTTATCAACAACTCTCACCAAACCCCCTCTGTAAACTGCCAACGAATCGCACATCACACGCCAATAAAAAGGTCATCCGAATAGATGACCTTTTTATTCACAAACAAGAATTTGTCTAGAAAATGTTCCTTTTTTTGTGATACAGCGATCTGTAATTTCAAATCCCGCTTCATGAATCATATCGTCCATTGTTTCCATCGTGACAACGACTACTTTTTTAGCGATGCGGCGCGCGTTTGAAAGAATCGAGAGCTGGTCTTCTGGTGTTGCGTGAGTAAATAAGTCGTACGGCATGTCGATAATTGCGACGTCGTAGTTCTCCGTAATTTCCTCGATTGGACCTTTTATTACCGTTCCTTCAAATCCAAAGTGGGCAATATTTTCTCGAGATCCAATGACAACAAGTGGATTTATGTCCCTACCAACGATATTAATTCCCATAGAAAGTGCTTCTACTACTACCGTTCCAATGCCACAGCACGGGTCAATAGCTCGTACTCTATCTGGGTTTGGTACAGCAATATTTACGACAGCTCTAGCGACACGTGTGCTCAGTGATGTCGAATAACTACGTGGTTTTTTTATATGATGATACCAAACGGCTTCACTTTCCTTATAGTGTCCGAAATACCAACGCCCTCCGAGAGGAACAATCCCGAATACACGCTCTGGGTTGCGAACATCAGCTTCTCCTTCAATATGCATGCCGAGGTCTCGTTCAATCAGGCGTCTTTCCCCATATTCAATTTTATTTTCTTTATCAAGATCATTTATTTTCACGAAGATAACCTTGAATGTTGCTCCTGCTAAATCAATTTGTTCCACTTGCTCCAAAATGCTTTCTAAGTCGTCTCCTTCGTACATAACCTCAATACGCTCTTTAATAAACGGACTTCTACTCGGTTCAATTTTAATATCACTTTTCAAAATATTAACGTGAGACTCCATCCCAAAGAACGAGCGCATTTCCAAGTAACATAAAGAACGTTCCTCCTCACGAAATGCAAACGTATATATACATACAGGTGCTTTACTATGAATATTCAATCTATTATCATCCTCTATCGTTTAGAATTGTTATGATTACAATTACTCGAATACTTTTTTATATGAAGTGAAACTTTAATTAGTAGGGTTTTGTTCATCCCCCGCTAATTATTGGTCCACACCAATCGGGCTTTNNTTTTACGGGCCGTTATCTCCCACCTAACTTCCTCGCATCTGCCGAATTTTGAGGTGGGAGTCTTACTACCCGCAAATAGCGGGATAAAAAAGCGATTCGTGCATATTACTCTAATCGCTTTTCCTATGAAACTATTCTTCTGAAATATCTAATAAATAAATCCCTCTTTCAAATCCACCGCGCTCTTCTTTTTTTTGCTTACGAAGGCGTTCTACATCTTCAATTGTTGCTCCTTCTGCACGCGCTAATGAGATAATAACTTCCAGCGCATCAGCAAGAGAGTCTAAAGCATGCTCACGCTCTTTCATGGAAGCAAATTCACGAATTTCTTCCGTTCCAATTTTCGCTAAAGCTTGTATGTATGCTTGACCTGTTAATTTTTGTGCTGTATATGTTTTTCCAGACATTAAAATTTTCTCTGGAACACGATCTCTTACTAACTTGTTGTACGTTGACATCATTCATCCTCCTCTATTTAATAACACCCGAGCCCTGCTTTATAGAAAAACCATTTTTTCGTCACGCATGCACTAATCATATCTATTCCCGATCCGTGCACCCTTACGTGTGGAAAGAAATAGTGCCCTAATCCTTCTCCTTCATTACCATATAAAGTGAAACTTTAATCAGCAGGTTTTTTTCCTTCCACCGCTGATTATGAGCCCGCACCAATCGGGCTTTTATGGGCAATTGATCTCCCACCTAACTTCATCGCATTCGCCGAATTTCAAGGTGGGAGTCTTACTGCTCGTTAATGCGGGATACAGTTTGGTACTCAGCTGGAATCGCTTCTTTTTTCACATCTTTCCCTTTCGTCACTTCACCTGAGAAAGCAACACTAGGATGTTCTTCAAAAAATAATGCAGTCCGAACTGCCAAAGATGGTGTACTATGCAAGCAAAATTATACCGATAACGCTTATAAATTTCTTCATATATTACTCCTAAAAAAAGTGCTAACACAATTATACTAAAATGTGTTAGCACTTTCTCCCCTTTATCTTGAATAAACAGCAGTAAGATCCCGAATCCGCGTAGGATGAACACCCTCCACGGATTAACGTTTCACTTTATTCCCCTTTAAATACTGGTAGACGTTTTTCTAAAAACGCATCAATTCCTTCTTTATGATCCGCTGTTTGTCTCATCGCATATTGACCACGTTTTTCAAGTTGCAGCGTTTGTTCTAAATTTGAACGATTTACTTCACATAAAATTTGCTTCGTTTGAATCATCGCCTTAATCGGTTTTTGTAACCATTCATTCATTTTTTGCTTCACAGCTGTTTGGAAATCCTCACCGATTACTTCATCAATTAAGCCGATATCTAACGCTTCTGTCGCTAATAATTTTTTTCCTTCCCAAATAATTTGCTTCGTCATATTTTCACCGACGCGCTTTTGTAGGAAGAAATGACCGCCTCCATCTGGAATTAAAGCGATTCCAATAAAGTTCATCGCAATAATAGATGATATATCTGCCATAACATAATCAGCTGTTAACGCAATGCTTAATCCAAGACCAGCAGTTGGTCCATGAATTGCACTAATCACAAGCTTCGGCATCGTATATAAAGTCACAACGACTTCAGAAATGGTATTCATAATACCATCAAACTTGCCTTCATCATTACTTGAAAGCATCGATTTAATGTCCCCACCCGCAGAAAAACCACGGCCGTTCCCGCATAACACAACAATGTGCGCAGAACTTTCCGCTACTTCTTTCAACTTTTGTAATAACTCTTTCAACGTTGGCTCATCTAACGCATTTAACACCTCCGGGCGATTGACCATAACCGTTGCTACGCGCCCTTCATATTTCACAACGACAGATTCTGTTTTACTTGTTACCTCCATTATATACCCCTCTTTTCCACATAAAGATTATACTTATATAATTATAGAAAGCAGATGAAAAACCCTCCTTTTTTTCTTAATTTTCTGTCTAATAATTACGTAATTTGTATGCAGCTCTGTATAAAACATACAATCCCGTTGCAAAATATAGAAATTAAAGTCGTTTTCTCCACACATTTCATCTATTTACCGTTACAATGAAATGGTGTATTCTTATGTTTGATGCATAAAAACAAATATTGAATTTCATTCGCCTTACTATAGAAAAGGCTTGTATCCCCTCGCTCGGGTACTGAAATAAAAGAATGAAGAAATGGAGGAGTATATGATTAATAAGTTGAAACAAACGGATAACTACTTCCCGCATTTGCTGCTGCTATTCATTGTATTTCAACCAATTTTAGACTTATTAACATCTTTTTCAATCTATGTATTACATATGAGCGCAACAGTCGGAATCGTAGCCCGTTTCATCTTTATGCTTCTTGCATTAGGATATCTACTTCTTCATCATAAACAAAAAGGTGCAAAAAAATATATTCTCTACTTATGCCTACTTGGAATTGTACTTGCAATCGGCCTTGTTAATAATTTAATGGTCAAATCTCCAATTTCATTTGGCGAAGAAGTGAAATTTATTTTAAAAAGCTTATATCCAATCGTACTACTGTTTGGATATATTATCGCATGTAAAGAGTTAAAAAATAAAGAATATGCGTTTCATAAAATCATTACCTATTTCTTATACGCAACTTTAATTTTAAGTATCTCAATAATCACGGCAATGTTAACTAGTACAGATTTCCCAAGCTATCCGAACTCAAAGATTGGTTCAAGAGGTTGGTTCTTTGCTGGAAATGATTTAAGTGCTATTTTCGCAATTATGTTCCCAATCGTTGTCTTATACTCAATCCAGAAAACACCTTCTTTCTCAAAAGCCTATTACTGGATTCCAACTGTACTTGCGATGTATGCAAGTATTATGATTGGAACGAAAGTAGGCTATGGTGCCATTTTTATTACACTTAGTATCGCCCTTTTATTCTTATTCGTTGAATATATCATTCATCGTAAAAAAGAAGGAAAAGGATTCACATATCTTGTAAATACAATTGTTGCTGCTATCGTATTAGGAGGCTTACTCGTACTTACACCGCATACTCCTATCGCAAAAAATATGAGCATCCATTTACAAATATATGAATATAAAAAGGCAGTACAAGATGAAAAGGAACGCAGAGAAGGAAAACTAATTACAGCAGATTCAGAAGAAGTAAGAAAACATAACCAAGGTGAATTAACAGACTCTGAAATGAAAAGTTTAATTTACAGTGATCGTGACAAGCTTTTAAACGTATACAAACAATACTATAAAGACGCGCCACTATCTCAAAAACTATTTGGAATGGGCTATGCTGGTAACTATACGGTTAAACCTAAGTTAGTCGAAATGGATTTCCACGACCTGTTCTTTGCATTCGGAATTGTCGGGTTTCTTATGTACTTAATACCGTTTCTATATTTCGGTATTAAAATATTCATTCGCATCATCACTAACTTCAAGAAACTATTGAGCGTAAAACACATGCTACTAGCCAGTACACTCGTCCTATCGCTCGGCATCGGATTTATGTCTGGTCACGTATTAACAGCGCCAGCCGTAAGTATTTTCTTTGTCGTTATACTTGCTTATATGATTATTGACCTTGATATTGAATGATAAAAAGAAGGTGCTTCATAAAGTCATACTGGCTTTTAGGAAGGCACTGATAAAACAAGGAATCCATCACCTGTATATAGTAGGTGATGGATTCCTTGTTCTTATGAAGTGAACTTTTTCAGTGTCCTCGCTTTTGGAGTACCTTCTTTTTATTTGATTCGTGTTTCACATATTTTAAAAAGAATGTCGGACAATTGAGTTGGCAAAAGTCACCCCTTGTCCGAAGTCGATTCATCTCATGACTAAAGTCACGAGGGTTCTCTACTAAAGCCTAAATACGAATCAAAACGGTGCATATGCCATACTACTTTTTTACCCCAGTTCGCATCAGATGCATATTTCATATTTAAACCGATAGCTTTATCACCTCCTCGTAATCTACAAATTTATTATCACAAAGTTGATTTTAATCAGATTAACATAATAAACAGAAATTAACATAAAAAAATTAAAATTCTGAATTCTCGTTATATTATACACAAAAATAAAAGCTACTTTACTTTTTTAGTAAAGTAGCTTTTTCTATATGATGAGCGAGTTTCTTTGTTGCCTGTTCACCTTGCAACTGAAGCTCATCTATCGTCAATTGTAATTCTTGCTGCAGAACCTCTTTTTGTATCAATTGCTTTTTCGCGATTTCATATAAATCTTCAGCACTCCATTCGCCATTTACACTTCCTATAACTGGCTGATTCACTTGACTTAAAAACGAATCAATTTTTGGATCGTACGAAATCCCAATCATTGGAGTTTTTGCTACAGCAGAAAAAATAAGTGCATGAAGACGCATACCAATTAAAAGTGAACACTGTGAGAAAATGAATATTTTCTCATCAATATCCATTTTATACGGAAGCATATACGTCTCTTCCCCCATTAAATCCACTACATCACGAGAAGCTTTTTGATCAAACGGTCCATGCATTGGAACAAATAAAATTTGATATCCTTCTTGCTTTAATTTTTTTAGCGCAATAGCTAACTTTTTTATATAATCTTCTTTTGCATTCCAATAACGCACACTAACCGCAATTATTTTTCCATGCAACGAATTCTTTCGCAACCAATCAGATTGTTTTGTTCGTTTCCATGTTAAAACAGGATCAGGAACAATTTCAATATCATTTTTTATGCCAAGTTCTTTTAAATATAAAAACGAATCCTCATCTCGAACTGATACATAAGAAGCTTTTGACAAGTTCCATTTTACTAATAGACGATTATGCCCCTTGGTAATTGGTCCTATTCCTTGTGAATAAATATAATATGGCTTTTTTAATAATCGAGCGATTCCCATAATACCCGTATAATATAAAATACTCTTCATGCTCGTCTGATCTTGAAGAAGGCTCCCACCACCGCTAATAAGTCCATCACTATTTTTAATTGCATGATAAACAGCTTTTACATCCCAGCGATTTACCGATTCTACACCATACATTTCCTTTGTATATTTAGAATCATTTGATAGTACTACAAGTTTTATATTCGGGTTTTCTTTACTTAACGATTCAATAATCGATTGTAAAATCGCTTCGTCTCCAACATTATAAAAACCATAGTATCCTGATAAAACTAAACGCACCCTAAATCTCCTCCAAAACTGGATAACCGTTTATTTCATCTAATATAAACTAGTATCCATTCCTCACCTAACACTCGATACCCTACAAAGTTTCCACTTTATCAGTTTATACGAAAATTTAAAGTTCTATATTTATCTTTTCAAAAATGGAATTTGTTTTTTTGATATCCATCTTAATTTCAAAGCACATACACCATACAACATTGTTGCAATAGTCAATGCTATACCACTGAGTAATAACGTCATAATCCTTGAAGATGTAGCATCTATTATAGTAGATAGTTCATACAATCCTAATCCAAAAGCACATGCTAATCCTAACACACCAAAAAAGCTTTTGAAATGAATGGAATAGACAAGATAATTGCGAATGTACAGGTGATTTACAATACATATACACACATATGTAATCAACGTACTATACGCCGCTCCCTCTATACCAAACTGTTTTACTAACATAATGTTTAATAGTACTTTCACACAACTTGCTCCGATAACAATCCATGCAGCTTGTGCCGAGCGATTAATCCCCTGTAAAACACCTATTGATAATACCATAACCGCAGTAAAATACGAACTGCCAATCATAACAGCTAACATACTACTACCTTTTGCGTCTGTGAACAATCCCACATTTAACGGTACTGCTAATGCCATCAACCATATTGTTAATGGTGCTGTTAAAACATGCACTAGTCTATTTGTATTTTGAATTGTTATTTTCACTAAATGTATATCTTTTTTAGCCAATGCGGAAGTTAAGAGTGGTATTAATGGGAATACAATTGCACTTGAAAAAATAACAATTACTTGCGTGAATGCAAAACCACGACTGTATATTCCAAATTGCTCTTGAATTTCTCTCGATGATCCTTGTAACACATGCGGTATTGTAAGGGAATCTGCTAAGTTTAAAAGCGGCATGGATAAAGCTCCTATAGCAATCGGAATCGATACCTGTAGTATCCTTTTTCCGTCTTCTCTTAAATCTCGAAGCGAATAGGAGTTGTTCTTATTGTAGTATGGACTTCTATTATATTTTATACGCAAATATATAAGCGAACTAATGACTCCAAGAAAAGAACCAACCATTGCACCACTAGTAATGAAAGTACTACTCTTCTCCCATGATACTAGTATGTAAGCGATTATTAACATAAAGAACACACGCACAAATTGCTCAATGACTTGTGATATCCCTGTCGGTTTCATATCACCAAACCCTTGAAAATATCCTCTATAAACCGCCATATATGGTGCAACGAGTAATGCTAATGAAGTAACGAGTAACGGCATTCTAGTTTCTTGTCCACCGAGCATATTTGCAATTTCAGTAGAAAATAATACAATCATAAAACATCCAAAAACTCCAAATGCCATTCCTATAATTGATGCCGATTTAAATAGTTTCGCAATTTCTTTTTGCTTATTTTTTTCTTTCAACTCTGCAATCAATTTCGAAATTGCTAGTGGAACTCCAGCTACCGATAATGTGAGAGCAATCATATACACAGGAAACACGAGACGAAAAATACCGAGCACTTCATCTCCGGCAATATTTTGTAATGGAATTTGAAAAAAACTACCAAGCAATTTCGACAAAAACGTTGTAATCGTTAAAATCGCTGCTCCTTTTACAAATCTTTTATTCATGTTCCTTCTCTTTTCTTTTCTACATGTATTCTCAAACATATTGTTGTAAACGATAAGGACTTCATTTTGCCTTATTGGATTATCATATCAAATTTATTATTAGTTGAATACTTTCTTTTTTTACTGAACAGAAAAGACTACTAACAAAGAGTCTCATTTCACACATATCTCTTCTGATTTCCACCTCCAATTCCTTCCATTATATGGATGGACATATCGTTAGTACAAAATCGCCAAAATGAGTATGTCTTCTCTGCCATTGCGATATATATTACTAAAATAACATTACAAACATGCATAATAAGAGCACCCCACACTCTACAATATCATTCATATGAAAAGTTTTCCCCTTATCTTTGGAAATAATTGCAACTATGTTATAATGAACGAATTAAATCTTTTACTACATATTTTGGAGGCACTATGCTAACTTTTGAAGAAAAATTATCGATTATTGAATCTTTCCCAAAATTAGAGAGAAAGAACGTATCATTAAAACGTGTAAACTTTCACTTTGAAGAAAGTCGTTTAGATAAAAAGAACGTCGTATATCACTTACATCCAAATGGAAACGGCTTTGTATATGCAAACGGTATTCAAGGCTATAAAACAGACGATAGGGGTATGGTTAACATCCGTGAATTTTCAGAAGAGGAATTACGTTCAGTAATCCAAAAATCAATTGACCTTCTATCAGAAAAATTAGAAGTGGCTACTCCGAAAGCGCCTATGCTTCAAGAAGATTGGCAAAACGAAGATGGACATATCCTTACTCTTATCGAAGAAGATGATGATATGTGGAATGTTTACGCTGGTACAAACTTAGACGGTACATTTAACTCTTATCGTGAGGCTGCGGCGTATCTTGATGAGGAAGGATTTTCATTAAAAAAATAGGAAGTGGGTATCCCCACTTTCTATTTTTTTGTACCTTTTAACGATTCCCTCAGCACAAACTTCTGCAACTTCCCGCTCGCATTACGAGGAAGTTCATCCACAAATAAATAATGACGCGGACGTTTATAATCAGCCAGTTCATCACTTTCTTTACAATACTTTTCTAAATCAGCTTCTGTAATCGTTTCATCTTTCTTCACAATAACTGCTACAACACGTTCTCCCCATAATTCATCTGGCTCACCAAGTACTGCAACATCTAATATACCAGGGTGACTATGGAGATAATCTTCAATTTCGCGCGGATAAATATTAACTCCTCCACTAATGACCATATCATCCACGCGGTCTGCAACGAATAAATAACCGTCTCTATCAAAATAACCTAAATCACCAGAATGATACCATCCTTTATACATCGATTTCGTATTTTCTTCTTCACGGTTATGATAACCTGCCATCATAGTTGGGCCACGCAAAATAATTTCCCCGACTTCATAAGGAGGTAATACATCACCTGGTTCTGCTGGTGCATCTTCATTCGGTTTTACAATACGTACTTCATGACTAAAGCATGGCGTGCCTGCTGAACCCGCTTTCGTAATTTGATCCTCTTCTACGAGAAATGCAACAACTGGCCCCATTTCTGTCATTCCGTAAATTTGAACAAGGTCAATATAAAGACGTTCCTTACATTCCTTCACCAACGCCGGTGCCATTGCGGCTCCGCCATATATACCAATTTTCATCGAAGTTAAATCATACTGGGCTAAATCTTTTTGCAACAACATATTCCACATCGTTGGTGCTGCAAAGAACGTTGTAATCTTTTCTTCTTGAATTGTATGTAATACTGTTTCTGTATCAAAGTGATGCAAAATAACATTCTTTCCACCAACTTGAATACGCGGTATAATTCCAGCATTTAACTCACCGCAATGATATAACGGTGCTACAACCATTCCGACACTATCTCTATTATATTTTAGGAAGTACGTACAAATCATACTATGTTCAGCCATTTCACGATGGCAATGTAATACGCCTTTCGGATGACCTGTCGTACCGCTCGTATAAAGCATAGAACAATAATCCATTTCATCAATTTCGAAATCTACTTTTTCAGCAGATGCTGCATTTACTTTGTCATGGTAGGAACTTGCATAGGAAGGTTTATCGTCTTCTACATACCAAAAAGACGCATTTGGAAAATCTCGCTCAATCATAGCAACAGTTGACTCAACTGCTTTTTCAAAGACAACTACTTTCGAGGCCGCATCTTGGAGGATATAAGCTACTTCTTTCGCTTTTAAGCGGAAATTAATTGGATTAAAGATTGCACCAATTTTCGCACAGGCTAAGTAAACGTTTATAAATTCACGGCAGTTATATAAGTAAACAGATACAGAGTCTCCCTTTCTTATCCCTTCTTCTAATAAAGCATGCGCAGTTTTATTTATTTGCTTATCCCACTGTTTATATGTCCAACGAATATTTTTTTCGGGCTCCACTAACGCCTCTTTATTCGGATACTTACCCACTGCTAGATCAAAAATTCTCCCTATCGTCATGTACATGCCAACAAATTCCCCCTTTTCTCTTTCATAAATCTATCATTTCGTCCATAAGTAGACATTGTCCTTTAGTGAATTGACTAATTTTTCTGATTATTATCGACATAGTTTTACAAACTAGACGGCATCTCGCTAAGTGAAATTATATCGGTGATTTTTCGAATATATCGACCTCTACTTGAAATATATCAGTGATTTCTTACATATACCGACTTACCGACAAAACGTGACAGTATTAATCCCTAGATGAAGAAGAGACTGTTCCAAATCGAAGCAGTCTCCTTATTTTTATGCAAATAGCGCTTCTAAAATTTTCAGTTTATCTTCTGTATATTTTACAAAGCCATCGTTATATGATTTTGGATCTTTCGGATTTGCAAAGTGCGTAATTGCGCCTGTCTTCGGATGAACAAACTTACTTGAAGCACCGCAGCCAAGTCCGATAATCGATTGTACTTCTTCCATAATGACAATGTTGTAAATACTTTCTTGCGTAGGCATTGCATAACCAACGTTCTCTAAGTTACCTAAAATATTCTTTTGACGATATAGATAATATGGTACGTAATTATGCTTTTGCGTCCACTCTTCTGCTTCGTGCATCATCGCTGTAATTTCTTCACGACCTGCCACTTTATATTTACGTTTATTTTGCGTCATTTCAGAAGCACGTTTAAATGATAACGTGTGAACTGTTACCGATTCTGGCATTAACTTTTCTGTTTCATCTAACGTATGCTTGAAGATTTCTAATCCCTCACCAGGAAGACCAATAATTAAATCCATATTAATATTGTTCATTCCCATTTTACGAGCTAAATGATACTTCTCAATTGTTTCTTCTACAGTATGATGACGTCCAATTGCTTTTAGTGTCTCTTGATGGTATGACTGTGGATTAATACTAATACGGTCAATATTCCATTTATTTAACACTTCAAGTTTCTCTGGCGTAATCGTATCTGGGCGCCCCGCCTCAACTGTTACTTCACGTACATTTTTCACATTTGGGAACGCTTCATACATTTCTTCATACAGCATATCCATCTCTTCTGCTGTAATACTTGTCGGTGTACCGCCGCCGTAATAAATCGTCGTAACTGTCACACCTTTTTCTTTTAAAAACTTACCAATTTCACGAACTTCATAATGTAAACCGCCTAAAAATGAATCAACAGATCCTTGACGTCCGTTAATTGCGTACGCCGGGAATGTACAGTATGCACATTTCGTTGGACAGAACGGAATACCGATATAAATACTTACTTCCTCTTTTAAGCGATATAAATCAGGAACAACCGCTAATTGACAATCAACAATACGCTGAAGAAGTTCAATTTTCTCTTCATGAATTAAATAGCTTTCACGAAGTTCTTGGTGCGCTTCTTCCTTTGACATACCATTTTGAAGCATTTTATGAAGAAGTTTCGTCGGACGTACTCCAGTTAAAATACCCCAGCTTTGTTCAATACCCGTTAACTGCTGAAGAACAGAAAGATATACGTAAGAAACAACATGTTTCACTTGCTTCATACGTTCTTTTTCATCTGTGAAAGCAGATAAATCTTTCGAGAATGTTTCTTCATACACATTTCCTGTGCTTACATCCGTTAAACGAGCAGATGCTTTCACGTTCTCTTCCATGCGTATATCAACGATAAGATTTGCTTCCTCTTGGTCAAATCCAATCGTGCTATTTTCAAAAAATAAGCCGCTAATATTTTGCAGCGGACGTAAAAAACGATCATCTTGTAACGTTTTAATTGAAATTAACAACATTATCACCTTTTCATTTGCAAACTCTCTTTAGTTTACTTGAAGGGCGTTTACAGGTCAATACAGAAGGTTTTACCTGTTCCTCATTCATTTAAAAGGCATAAGAGATCATACTATCTCTTATGCCTTTTATACATCTGTTAACTATTTTTAGTCATAAATCTTAAACGATTAGAGTTGTTTACATCTTCACCAATTTCAAAGCTCATATTATGGCTTATCGGTGTATAATTGCCCCCCATCCCCAATTACGCCATCAACGTCTTTCCTAAATTCATTAAATGTAGTATCAATCTCCGCTTACTCTTTATAAGAGATACGGTCATGCGACGATTTCATTGCGCCTTCTAGGTCACCATCTTTTGTTATCGCCACTTATCATTCCGGTATATTTTTATAATTCCTCAAAAACGGCAGCGGGAATTGTTTACGGAAATGCTCCCTAATCATATACTCAACACCGTTCTCACTATTCGAACGTGTAATCCAGTTAGCCGCTTTCTTTAATTCTACAGGCGCGTTCCCCATCGCTACCCCAAGTCCAACGTTCTTAATAACATCTAAGTCTTCCATGCTATCTCCTATCGCAACCATTTCATTTAGCGAAATATTTAAATGCTCTCCAAGCAATTGCAACCCGCGTAACTTTGATACATTTTCCGGAAAAATTTCCACTCGTTTCGGGTCACACTCAACGTACTCTATATTTTGGAACGCTTTTCGCAATGTATTCAGTCCTCTTTCTTTTTCACCTTTACTATGGAAAATAACATCAATTTTTGGTGCTGCTACTGGATGATCACGAAGCGCATCACCTAACGAATCTACAAATTGAACCGGATAAAATAAAGGATCTGCGTTTGATAATACAGTACGCACAATTAAGTTTGGTGTATTCCTCTCACGATTTCCTATTGAAAACCGTTCATGAGAAATGCGCACATTACAATCAAAGTTCTCTAACACTTGCACAATGTTAAAAGTCTTCTCTTCGGATAATCTCCTTTGAACGTACGGCTTATCTAGCGTTGCTGAAACGAAAGCACCACTGTGCGTCACTAATATAGAATCTAATTTTAACGCTTTTGCTACTTTATGAGCAGATTGAAAATTACGGCTCGTAAATAATGTGACATATACATCTTTTCTTTTCACAAATTCAATCGTTTCTCTTAATCCTTTTGCGATTTTTCCATTGTTGTATAGTAGTGTCCCATCTATATTAATAGCTAATAAGCGATAAATCATGTCGCACTCCCCCTCTTCGCTGTTGTACTCTCTATCCATAATTTATGAAATAAATGTAACAAATAGAACGAGTAGAATTACTATTGAAAATTTGGTTTACTATATACATATACACTCAGTAAAGGAGATAGTACAATGCAGGCACCTCCTTCTTTTTATGAAGGCAATACGTTAGAAGTCGCACAGAAGTTACTCGGACAGAAACTAGTTCACATTGTAGATGGAATAAAACGAAGCGGAATCATTGTAGAAGTAGAAGCATATAAAGGCCCCAATGATAAGGCCGCACATAGTTACGGCGGCAGACGAACAGACCGCACAGAAGTCATGTTTGGTGCACCAGGACATGCTTACGTATATTTAATTTACGGTATGTACCATTGTTTTAACGTAATTACAGCGCCAGTTGGTACACCGCAAGGAGTTCTCATTCGAGCTCTTGAGCCTGTAGATGGACTAGAAAAAATGAAACTAGCGCGCTACAACAAAACTGATATTACGAAGGCACAGTACAAAAATTTAACAAATGGTCCTGGCAAACTATGCCGTGCACTCGGAATCACTTTAGAAGAACGCGGCATATCATTACAAAGTGATACGTTACATATTGAAATCGTCCCAGAAGAAGAACATATGTCATCAAAATATAAAATAACGGCAGGACCTCGTATTAATATCAACTATGCAGAAGAAGCTGTGCATTATCCGTGGCGGTTTTATTATGAGGGGCATCCGTTTGTTTCAAAATAAAAAAGGAAGCTTTAATAGCTTCCTTTTCCTCTTACTCCACACCTTCTGCAGTCGCAATATCATTCTCTAAGTTTTCTCTTGATAATTCAGCTGTCATAAAATCAGCCGTTTCTGGAAGTGCTAAATGCATATGAGCTTTTTGACAAATTTGGATCGTACAGTTTTCTACAACAAAGTCAAAGACATGTCCGCCTCCGCTTCTTTCATCGTCAATGTAATGTAAGTGGAAACCAGCTACACCAATACCTTGTGCATAATCCGGTGTCCAAAATCCTACCATCGTTCCATCCGTATCTTTAAACGAAAAGATCGGTTGTGATTTCGTCACTTCAACGAGCGGTGCATATGGTTTTTCTTGTCTTGGAACGGTTCTCGTTCTTACTTCACGGAACGTACCGTCCATTCGAATTGCATAAAATAAGTTTTTACTTGGCATCAATTCATGTAATAACGCTTCAACTTCTTCACGATTCATCGGACGCTCTACCGTATAACTCATCTCTTTTTCAAAAAACGTTACAGTCGCAAACGGCGTTGTTTCTTCCTGTTCTACTTTTTCTGCTGAACCATCTGAACGTAAATGATAAAATTCATTATCAAATGCTATCATTTCACCATCTAATTGTTCAAATGTTCCGATACCGAAATCACCACGTTCTTTCAGTTCCTCAAAGTTAATAACACCATCATATATACCATCTAATAGAGCAAGCATTGTAGATGTTTGATATACTTCATTATTCGTTTTCGTTTTTTTTTCATCAATATCAATGAATTGCGCAACAGTCATCTCACTCATGCCTCCATCAGTTTAATTGGTTTGGTAATAGTTTTTCACTTAATTTCATATTGTCACGGTAGTCGATTGGAATATCAATAATGACAGGACCATCTGCTGCTAGTGCTTCTTTTAATACCCCTTCTAATTCATCTGGAGTATGAACGCGAAGACCTTTCGCACCGAAGCTTTCTGCATATTTCACAATATCAACATCACCGAATTCAGTAGCTGATGTTCTACCGTATTTCATCATTTGTTGGAACGCAACCATATCATATGTACCGTCTCTCCAAACAAGATGTACAATCGGTGCATGTAAACGTACTGCTGTTTCTAGTTCCATCGCTGAGAATAAGAAACCGCCATCTCCTGATACGGAAACTACTTTTTTACTTGGTTCCACTAAAGTAGCAGCGATTGCCCACGGAAGTGCAACACCTAACGTTTGCATACCGTTACTAAATAATAGTCTACGTGGTTCATAAGAACGGAAACATCTTGCCATCCAAATGTAATGGGAACCGATGTCACACGTAACTGTTGTATCGTCATCAATTAAAGAACGAAGTGTACGAATGACTTGAAGCGGATGCGTAACACCTTCTGAAACACGATTTGAAACTTCTGCTTGCTCCGATAATTTCGCACGTAATCGTTCTAAAACTGCTTCTGATTTCGTATTTAATACAAGTTTCGGTAATTTCTTTGCAATGCTATTTACAGTTAAAGCGATATCGCCGATTAATTCACGCTCTGGTTGGTAATCATGATCGATATCTGCTTGATGGTCATCAAGATGAATAATCGTTCTGTCCCCAAGTTTATTCCAGAATTTCGGATCGTACTCAATTGGATCATAACCGATAGAAATAACGAGATCCGCCTCTTCTAGTAAAATATCACCTGGTTGGTTACGGAATAATCCAACACGGCCGAAGAAATGATCTTCTAACTCACGCGAAATCGCACCCGCTGCCTGATATGTTTCAACAACAGGCAATTCTGTATCAGCAATTAATTCACGAACGGCTTTCGTCACTTCATTTGTGCTTGCTCTCATACCGAGTAAAATAACTGGTAGTTTCGCTGCTTTTATTTTTTCTACTACGTATGCAATATCATATGCGGGAGCGATTCCAAGCTGCGGCTTAGAAAGCGCACCGATTGATTGTACAGTCGTTTCCGCAGTCATAACGTCTTGCGGAAGACTTACTAAAGTTGCTCCTGGATTTGTGGAAGTCGCACTTCGAAATGCATTACTTAATGCTTCCGGCACATTATCAGGATGCTCTACTTCTACGCTATATTTTGTGATTGGTTCAAATAGTGCTGCATTATCCATAGATTGATGCGTACGTTTTAACCGATCCGTACGCGGAACCGCACCAGCTAAAGCAACAACGGGATCACTCTCCGCATTCGCAGTAACAAGACCTGTCGCTATATTCGATGTTCCTGGTCCTGAAGTTACAAGACATACCCCAGGTTTCCCTGTTAATCTACCAACAGCCGCTGCCATAAATGCTGCGTTTTGTTCATGACGACAAACAATCAACTCTGGTCCTCTTTCTTGCAGTACATCAAATACAGAGTCAATCTTCGCTCCTGGAATACCGAAAACATGTGTAACACCTTGTTGAATTAAACAATCAACAACAAGATCTGCTCCTTTTGTTTTTGTCTTCACGTCGTTTGCTTTTACACCTGTACTCAAAACTAATCATCCCTTTATTTCATAATGTGTGTAATAAAGACTTTTCATTTCACCTAGTTAATTAATGTGGTGAAGTATCATATATTATTATATTACAAATGCATTATTTTTCCAACAATGTGAATTTGACATTATTTTGACAAATACAAGGAAAGCCTTTACATTTTTCTACAATAAAGTGAAACTTTAATCAGTAGAGGTTTTGTCCATCCCCCACTGATGATTAGCNNCCGCAAATAACGGGATAAAAAAGACGCCCCCATACAGGAGGCGTCTTCCATCATTATGCTTGTTGCGCGCTATATAATTCTTCAAGTGGCTTCATGATAATTTTGTTAACGTCACCGATTACAACGTTTAAACGTTGCTCAGTTTCCATTAACTTTGTAATTTTAGCATCTTGTTGAATGCGAGCTACAACTTCTTGTGCTTTTTGGTTGTCTTCTTCAGTGATTTCTTGACCTTGCATCATTTTTTGTTGTAGGCCAAGTTGCATTGTACGGAACTCATCAAATAAGTTCTTTGAAGCTGCATCTCCTTGTACTGCTGCGTAGCTTGCTTTTAATGTTTGGAAGTCTTCGTTTTCAGTGATTGCTTTTTGTAATTCATATGCAACATCATGAATGTTTTTTATCATTTTATTTTTCCTCCTTTAGAAGGCTAACGCTTTTCGTCCGCACTGCCTTTTACGTGCATTTACATACGCACCTCTTCTTACCATATCAAACTATGCAAGAGATGTGAAGAAATTTCACTTTTATTTCTATGTACTTCCCTTTATTACATAAGGAACAACAGTAACACCCCTTGCATAAGTCCGATCATTCCACCTAATAATGCCCCTAAATACGTAATCATTTTCAATTCACTTTTTGTAATAGACAGAACTAGATCTTCTAGTCTCTCTGTTGAAAATGCAGACACTTCTTGTTGGACAATTTCCGCGAGGTGTAGATTTTTCAATATACTCTCTACGTTTTCTGTTCCCCACTTCAAGCTTTTCCCTACTGCGCTTGGAACTACTTTTTCAATAATTGTTTCTCGAACTGGCTCACATACTTGCTGAACAGATTGGTTTAAAAATTTACTCACTGTTTCCTCAACTTTAACTGCTGACAGTACGGAGCTTACAATCATTTCTTTCTCTACAAACTTTTCTACTTCTTTTACATCTCTTCCTTTTAACTTTTCCCACTCTTTTTGCAGTACATCAGTTAAAAGTTGCTTCGTACCCTCTTGCTCTAAAAACTTAATGACTTCTGGCTGCACACGATCCACTACACTTACATTCCCTAAAAACATCCCGACTAAGTTAAGCAGCGTTCCCCTGGAAGCAAAGAAATCATCAATCATTTTTGAAAGACGCGCTTTTCCTTCTTCACTCTCAAAAAAGCAAATTCCTCTCTCTAAAATAAACGCCGATACATTTGGGATCATATTCTCAATTTTTTCATGAACAGAGTGAGGTAAAGCTTGTTCCCATGTATATGTATAGTACTCCGCTAAAAATGCCTGTATTTTTTCTGTAATCACATATTCGATTTTTTGGGTCGCCTCTTCTTCTACATGAGCTACATTCCATTTTTCTAACATATGTCGTAACGACTGTTCGTTCGTCATTACTTTATCCATTTCCACTTGTGCCCAATGGCTTACACTTTTTTGAAATTCTTCATTTGTTAACTTTTTTCCGATTCCTTCTGGCGTTAACAAATGCTCTACAACCATTTTCCCTAATTGAACAGCAAGCTCATCACGGCGCTTCGGAATTAATCCCGGCGTAAATGGCAATTGAAACTTCCCAATATAAATAGGGCGGTGAGGACGAAATAACATTTTTATCGCTAAGTGATTCGTATATCCTCCAATAATCGCTCCGAGCCCTGTTGTCGTTAGCATATTTAACCATATATTCATTCCAATCAACCTTTCGCTTCTCCAAAACTATAGCATATCATCATACGGACAAAAGTATAATGGTATAAAAACGTATTTGCAATATATAGCTTCGCCTATTATGCCAACATTTTGTTAGTAAAGGAGTGATTTCATTGGTTCTTGGTCTTTTAACTTCTCAACCTCATTATGAGCAAACGTATTACACCGAAATTGCTAAACGCGCTCGGCTTTATCATAATGTCGTTACCCAGTTTACGCCATTTTGTATTGATCCTAAAACAGACCTTATTTCTGGTCTTATTTATGATACAGATACAGGAAAATGGAAAGAGCAAATATTCCCTATTCCTTCTTATATATATGATCGTTATTCTTTTAACGAGGAAACAGACTTTGAAAAAGCAAAATCAATTATTCATTCGTTACACAACCGTCCTTCCACTACCTTTTTAAATAACACACTTATTGACTTAAGCGAACTACATGATTTATTTCTCACTAATAAAAAATTATCTCCCTATATACCAAAATTTGAAATAGCAACGATACAAAACATTTTCAAACTGTTATTAAAAACAAAAGATATTATTATACGCCCCACTAATATACATTCCAAGGATAGCTTATATCGAGTCGCTTACAAAAATAAAACGTTTCATATCGATACAATACATGAAACATATTATACTTCTACTCCAATCAAACGGAAAGATGAATTTATATCTTGGTACAAATCTAACATACGTTCAGCACGTTACATCACGCATACGATGTTGCAACCACCAAATCAATTAACGTACCCACTCCATATTCGAACCATTTTACAAAAAAACAAAGAACACACTTGGAACGTTATCGGTCAATTTATACAAAAAAGTTCATTTCCGAATCAATTTTTACTCTCGGCAACAGATGATACTACGTTACATTCATTTTCAAAAATTAAATATGTACTATCTAGTACCGGTGTGCAACTATTACAAGACGCTTTACACGACATTATAAATGAAGTATTTCAAACATTAGATCAATCTTATTCTTCGTTATTCGAACTAGAACTTTCCACAATTATGGATCAAAAAGGGGCCATTTGGCTTATGTATGTCAACACAATTCCCCCATATGAACGTTACATTCGTCATAGTGATTCGTTAGCTGAAAAAATCTTTCACGGACCACTAAAATATAGTCGCTTTACACCATAATGAAAGGAGGCAACCTCATTTTGAAAGAGCACATATATACATTAAATATTTCAGATGAGCATCCAAATAGCATTACTTTACCCTATGTTTTTTCTATTACGCCACCTATTACATCCCTCTCCTTCGGCATACGTCATGTTGCAAGTGAAGATGTAAAAATTCATTATTCCTTTACTCGCGAAATTATTATTGGAAAACATATTGCCGAAAAACTTTTACTCCCTCAATCCACTACTATTCATGCATTCACACAAAACCAAACTATTATTTTCGGACCATTAATCGGCATTTTCACAACTGGTTTTAACGATGACTCACCTACTCCTTTAGGAAATCGGTCAACATCTCTTGCTGGGTTACTAACACCACCATTTACATTACGACCGTTCGTATTCGTCTTTGGCGTTCAACATATAAACTGGGAAGAAGAAACAATTGATGGGTATTTCCTTCAAGAAGAAAAATGGCTAAAGAACAAAGTCCCTTTACCAAATGTCATTTACGATCGATTACCAAACCGGAAAGCGGAAAATTACAAACCAGTTGTCAGAGCAAAAAAAAGGTTAGAAAATGACTACGCCATTCCGTGGTTTAATCCCGGTTTTTTCAACAAATGGGAAGTTCATCAACTTCTTATGAAAGATGACTCAATTATACCGTTATTACCAAACACAGAAGCATTTCAACATTTCGAACAAGTAGAACGATTTCTTGGTACGTATAAATCGATTTACATGAAACCGATACATGGTAGCTTCGGAAGAAATATTCATCAACTATTTTATTCTCAAACAGAGAATTGCTACTACTGTCGTTATCGCGAAAATGAAGAAAATAAACTAAGAAAGTATCAATCATTAGAAACTCTTCTGAATCATGTATTAAAAGGGCATGATTTAAAGAAATTTATCGTACAGCAAGGTATTTCGTTGCTTCGCTTTGACGGGCAACCTGTTGATTTTCGCATTCATACAAATAAAAATCATTTCGGCAATTGGGTTGTCAGTGCAATCGTCGCCAAAATCGCTGGAAAGGGCAGTTTGACGACTCATGTAAATAGCGGTGGTGATACAAAATTACTACAAGAGCTTTTTCCAGATTCAACGAAACAAGTTCAAATTGAAAATAAATTAAAACAAACGGCCTTGCAAATAAGTTATGCAATTGATCAACAAGTAACTGGAAACATTGGTGAGGTCGGTTTTGATATCGGTTTAGACACACAGGAAAATCCGTGGCTATTTGAAGCAAATTCTAAACCTGGGCGAACTGTATTCCAAGATGAAAAGTTAAAAGAACAAAGTGAACTGACGCGCCAATTATTTTACGAATATGCTATCTACTTAACTGAACATTCTTTGCGCGACCCAAAAGAAAAAAGGTCTCAAATAAAATCCGGGACTTCATCAAACACCGAACATATCCCTTCCCCCATGATTCACTCACAAATACAAAAACAAAAACTTCCACCTCATTCATAAGGTGGAAGTTTTCTATTTACATAAGTTTTACTACAACCTCAGTTTCCACATTACATACTTCACAATAAAAAATATGTTTGCAGTACTCATTTGAATTATTATATGTTAATCCATCTATCTCACTTAATAATTCCTGATCCATATATGCACTGTAATCATCTATGTAATCTACAACCTTCCCATAATCTTGGAGTATACTTTGGCAATTTTGACAAAAATATGTTTGTAATTCTAATGCGTTGCAAAGCGGGCAAATTCCCATCATGATTCCTCCATACGTTTTCGTTTAAAATCCTCTTTTTTTAGATTGATACGAGCATCTAGCCATGCATAGGAGCAGTCAATTCCTTTTTCTGCCCCATCCCCGGGTTACAACAGAACTATGAAGTTATTGCCGATTTAATTTTCATTTTACTAAGCCGTAATTTATTTCACTTTAATTACATTTCCGTTTAAAATCCTCTTTTTTTAGACTAATACGAGCATCTAGCCATGCATAGGAGCGGTCAGTTCCTTTTTCTGTCCCATCCCCGGTTTAAAACAGAACTATGAAGTTGTTGCCCTCAAATAGCGGAATACAAAGAGAAAACCATATTTCATATTGCTCTTAGTTTAGCCTTCTTTCTTAAAAATACAACGATTACTCTTATTTCATAATTTACGAAATCACTAAGGTTTTTTACAAAATTTACAAATTATTATTTTGTATATCTTTCTAGGTAACATCCATACTATGAGTACAAACTTAATTACCGATGGATTAGCGCCAAACGGGGCGATAATCTGGTTCAAATCCAGCTAGTCCAACCAAAAAACTTTTACAACTCTAAGGAGGATATATTCCTATGGCAAACCAAAATTCTTCAAATCAATTAGTAGTACAAGGAGCAACAGCTGCAATCGATCAAATGAAGTACGAAATCGCTCAAGAATTTGGTGTACAATTAGGAGCAGATTCTACAGCTCGTGCTAACGGTTCTGTTGGTGGAGAAATTACAAAACGTCTAGTTGCAATGGCTGAGCAAAGCCTTGGCGGATTCCAAAAATAAATATATATGGCAAAAAAGGTCTCAGGGCATATGCCCTGAGACCTTTCTTAATTATTGAAGCATTTGTAAAAACTTCTTCGTTCGTTCTTCTTTTGGATTTGTAAATACATCTTTTGGTGTTCCTTGTTCAACAATAACACCGCCATCCATGAAAATAACGCGGTTCGCAATTTGATGCGCAAAACGCATTTCGTGCGTCACAACGACCATCGTCATGCCCTCTTTTGCAAGTTCTTTCATTACTTTCAGAACTTCTTGCACAAGTTCAGGATCAAGTGCTGACGTCGGTTCATCAAACAGTAACACTTCCGGCTCCATCGCAAGTGCACGAGCAATTCCAACACGCTGTTGTTGTCCACCTGATAACTGGAACGGATATAAGTCCACTTTATCAGCTAAACCAACTTTTTCAAGAAAGTAGTTTGCTTTTTTCTTCGCTTCCTCTTTCCCTACTTTTTTCACTGTAACGAGCCCTTCCATTACGTTTTGAAGTGCTGTTACATGCGGGAATAAGTTATGATGTTGGAACACCATTCCTGTTTGCGTACGAAGATTTACAATATCTTTTTTCGTTACTTTTTTTGAGAAGTCTAATGATTTCTCGCCGATACGAATGATACCCGCATCCGGTGTTTCTAGTACGTTTAAACAACGGAGAAACGTCGTTTTACCAGATCCAGATGGCCCGATAATAACAACAACTTCACCCTTCTCAACTGATAAATCTATATGTTTTAGTACGGTATTATCTCCGAAACTTTTTTGTAAGTGCTGAATTGAAATCATAAAAACAAAAACTCCTTTTATGAAAGGATTATTTTAACGTGTAGCGTTCTGAACGCTTTTCTAACATTTGCTGTACGATTGATAATAAGAAACAAATTACCCAATAAATAAGTCCTGCTTCAAAATAAACAATTAAAAACTCATAGTTCATTGCCGCAATTTCCTGCGCTTTTCGGAACATTTCTGTTACTAAAATTAACGATGCTAATGAAGTATCCTTCACTAAACTAATAAATGTATTTGAAAGCGGCGGGATTGATACACGTGTTGCTTGCGGTAAAATAACACGTTTTAATGCTTGTGGATATGTCATTCCAATTGTGTAAGCTGCTTCCCACTGCCCTTTCGGAATAGAAAGAATAGAAGCACGAATAATTTCAGATGCATACGCACCGACATTTAATGAAAATCCAACAACTGCTGCTGTATATGGCTCAACCTCAATATTAAGAGTTGGAAGACCATAGAAAATAATAAATAATTGTACAAGAAGTGGTGTTCCGCGAATGATAGATACATAGATACGGGCAATCCATTGTGAAATACGACTACCTGAAATACGTGCAAGTGCTGTTAACGTCGCAAGTATAATACCGATAATAAACGTAATTAGCGTTAATGGAATTGTCGTAAAAACAGCCTCCTTCAACATAGGCATAAAGGAAGACTGCATAATATCTATCCAAGTAGACAGTCGATCTGAAACCACTGCACTACTTAGATACATTTTCACCGAACCATTTTTTCGCTATTTTATCGTACGTACCATCTTTTTTCATATCTTCTAACGCTTTATCTACTTCCTGTACAAGCTTAGTGCTACCTTTACGGAATAAAAACCCACTTTGTGACGCTTCTTTTTCTGTATCTACAATTTTAATTTTTGCATCTTTCTTCGTTTCTAAATAGTTCAATACTGATAACTTATCATTGATTGTGAAATCAACGCGGCCAGAACTTAATAATTCTGCCGCTTGACTAAAGCCTTCTACACCAGTAATTTCTGCGCCATTTTTCTTAGCAATATCCGCATAGTTACTTGTTAAAGATTGTGCTGCTTTTAATCCTTTTACATCAGTAAATGTAGCAGGTTTATCTTTATCTTTTGCAATAACTAATACTGCTGAAGATGAAACGTATGGTTTAGAGAAATCATATTTCTTTTGACGGTCTTCACGAATACCAACTTCGTTAGCAACCATGTCGAAACGTTTTGCGTCTAAACCAGCAAGTAAGCTATCCCATTGTGTTTCTTTAAATACAGGCTTTACACCTAAACGTTTTGCAACTTCTTCTGATAGCTCAACATCAAATCCAGTTAATTTATTGCTTGAATCGTGAAATGTAAACGGTGGGTATGTACCTTCTGTTCCAATTACAAGTTCACCGCTTTGTTTTATCTTTTGTAATGCATCTTGACTAGCTGTATCTTTTTTCTCTTCTTTACCGCAGCCCGCTACAATCCCGATTGCTAATGTAGTTACTGCAAGTACTGAAAATAATTTTTTCATGATCGTAATCCTCCAAGTATTCTGATAGGAATTTAAGAACTATATTGATTGTATGCAATCTTGAACAATTTTTCAATGAAAATGTTTTTATTTAGTTTATCCTCTTTCTTCATAATCAAACAAAATGGAAAAAAACCTCTACGTACAAAAAATAAGTAACGTTTTTAAATATAGCACTTATAAAGAAAAAGGTAAAACAATACTTCTTATTTGTTTGTTAAAATTTATCGAAGAGTCGATATCACTTCATTCATCTCGCCAATCAAAACAGAACTTGCAAAAACTGCAAGTTCTTCTCCCTATTACGCACTCTGATTTCCTTTCATTTGCGTTTTGTACATATCATAATAACGCCCGTGTTTTTTCATTAGTTCCTCATGAGAGCCTTTTTCTAAAATCATTCCTCTATCGAGTACAATAATTTGATCTGCGCTTTTAATCGTTGAAAGACGGTGAGCGATAATAAATGTCGTTCTTCCTTGTTTCACAACTTCTAGCGCTTGTTGAATCATCGCCTCTGTTTCTGTGTCAATACTGGAAGTCGCTTCATCTAAAATTAAAATGGCCGGATCAAAAGCAAGTGCCCTAGCAAACGAAATAAGCTGACGCTCCCCCGTCGAAAGCATACTTCCCTTTTCTGTAATTTCCTCATTTATATTGCTCGCAAATCTTTCAGCGCCAACATCACGCAATGCTTTTACGATACGCTCCTTTGAAATACTTTCATTTTCTAAACTTACATTAGACGCAACCGTCCCACTAAATAAAAACGGATCTTGTAAGACAATACCCATATGTTCACGAATCGCTTGTTTCGGCATTTTTTTTATATCGTGTCCATCAATTGTGAGCTTCCCTTTTTCAAATTCATAAAACTGAAAGAGTACATTCATGATGGAACTTTTCCCTGATCCAGTATGACCGACAAGTGCGACCGTCTCTCCTTGTTTTGCTTCAAAAGAAATATTTTTTAACACTTCATCTTTTCCATTATAAGAAAATGACACATTATCGAACTTCACATTTCCTTGTAAGCGAGGCATACGTTCTGCCTCCACTGCCTCTCCCTTTTCCTCTAACAATGCAAAGACACGCTCTGATGCAACGCGCGCTTGCTCTAAGTTCGCAAGCTGATTCACCATATTCGTAATTGGCGAGAATAATCGCGTTAAATAATCAACGAACGCATACAGTACCCCAAGTGAAATAATACCTGTAGCACTTAATGACGCACCGCCAAAATACCAAATTACGCCCGTGAAAGCGATATTTCTTAATACAGCTACAAGGTTATGTGATGTTGCTGCATTTAAATTTAAAATTTTATTTTGATATTTAAAATAATCACCATTTAATTCTTCAAATTCTTTTTTCGTTTCACGCTCTTGACGGAACGCTTGAATAATTGGCATACCTTGAATCGATTCATTCACTGTCCCGTTAATATCAGATAAACGGGAACGCATTTTATGATTGTATACAGACGCATACTTTCTATATAAAATAGCCCAAATAATTAAAATTGGGATGATGAGTAAACAGAGCGATGCCAGTTTTATATCGAGTAAAAATAACGCAGCGAATATCCCGATAATATAAATGATACTAGAAACGAATGTCGCAAGTACCGTTACATATAAATCCCGAATTGCCTCTGTATCATTCGTTACGCGCGAAACAATTTTCCCTGCTGGTACATGATCAAAGTATCGAATCGGTAACGTTTGAATATGAGAGAAGACGTCTTCCCTCATGATTTGAATAATTTTGTTCGCCGCCTTCTGCAAGAAAAACTGCTTTCCATATGCAAACAATGATACGACTACTAATAAAGCGAAATAACCACCACCAAGTAATAATAGACGGTTTATTTCTGGCTTATAAAACGAAAACACTTCTTCCTTTGTTAATGCTTTCGCTTTATATACTTGCACTGCCTTACCATTTTGAACGGTAATTATATCACCCTTTACGGAACGGGCTCCCTCCATATTTACTTTATTCGGTACAAAGTAATATTGAAAGCCGACTTGCATCACGCGCACTTCTTTTCCTTTTGTCTCACCTTGTGCAAAACGATCACTTCGTTTATAAAAGGCGCCATTATAAGAAACAGCATCCTCACTCTTTTCCGTTTCATACCAAGGTTTCTCTATTCCGACGATATGATCGTCAATCATCGTTTTAGCGACGAAAGGACCAGCTAACTCTGCAATAACGAAAATAAATAACATCAGCATCGCCGCAAAAATCGCCCCTTTCACTTTCATCGCGTATTGAAACAATCGTTTTGAAACGCTCATATTTTCACCCCACTATCCGCACTTTCACTTTCGCCTTGCTGTCTTTCAAACTGCTCAGCATACCAGCCTCCATTTCGAACGAGCTGATTATGCGTCCCTTCTTCAATCACTTCACCGTCATCCATAACGAGAATCCAATCTGCATGTTGCACTGCGGATAAACGGTGCGTCGTAATAATCGTCGTCTTTCCACTTCTTTCTGTTCTTATATTTTCAATGATCGCCGCTTCCGTACGAGCATCAACAGCTGATAACGAATCGTCCAAAATTAGTATTTCTGGATTTTGAATAACAGCTCTCGCAATCGAAATCCTTTGTTTTTGCCCACCTGACAACGAAACACCTTTCTCTCCAACGAGCGTTTCTAATCCTTCTGGTAAAAAATCTAAGTCTTTTTTAAACGCAGCAATTTCAATCGCCTTCTCCAGCTCTTCTTCAGTCGCTTCTCGGTTTCCGAATAAAATATTTTCCCTCGCTGTTTTAGAGAATAAAATATGTTCCTGTGGTACATAGCCAATCCACCCGAGTACATTTTCATTCGTCATTTTATCTAATGTCACATCAGAAACTGCAATATCCCCATCTCCCAGCGGATATTGACGAAGAAGCTGACGTACAAGCGTCGTTTTCCCACTTCCTGTTTTCCCGACAACTCCAAGTGTTTCTCCTTGTTTTAATGTAAAAGAAACCTTCTTTAAATTTGCTTCAGTTGATGAAGGATATGAAAAAGAAACTTCATCAAACTGAATATAATCCGGCTCTTGTACAACCTTTGGACTTTTCGGATTCTTCACATCCGGTTCATAAGCTAATGTTTCATTCACACGGTCTAACGACGCATTTCCTCTTTGCATAACATTAATTAATTCTCCAATTGCAAACATCGGCCAAATCATCATCCCTAAATAAACGTTGAAAGAAACGAGTTCACCAAGTGTTACTTTTGATTGAAATACGAGATATGCACCGTACACTAAACCGATTAAATAACTAAGACCGACAAGCATTTTCACCGTTGGCTGGAATAATGCATCGATTCTTGCTACCTTCATATTTTTTTCGTAGACGCCATCTCCTAAATGATGAAATCTTCCCTCATCTGCATTCTCTTGTACATACGCACGAATAACGCGCACGCCAGCGATGGATTCAAGTACTTTATCGTTCATATCACCAAACGCATCTTGCGCAACTGTAAATCTTTCATGCAATTTCTTTCCATATATATTCATTGCATATGCCATAATCGGAAGCGGTATAAGTGCCGCAAATGTAAGCTCCCAACTGATTGAAAATCCCATCATACAAACGATTGTAAGCATATATAAACTAGAATCAACGAGCGTTAATATACCAAAACCAGCTGTCATAGCGATTGCCTTTAAATCGTTTGTTGCTCTCGCCATTAAATCGCCAGTACGATTTTTTTGATAAAACGTCGGTGTCATTTTAAGTAAATGCCCCATAAATTTTG
This sequence comes from Bacillus cereus, assembly GCA_002578045.1. GTDB lineage: Bacteria > Bacillota > Bacilli > Bacillales > Bacillaceae_G > Bacillus_A > Bacillus_A cereus_AK. The sequence goes on along the minus strand of NUMR01000087.1, from coordinate 36,442 downwards.
AGCGCATCGTCTTCTCAAGTACGAACGCACCTCCAAAAAGTTGGCGCTGCCACACGAAAGTCAATGCATACCCAACTATCGTAACCCCTATTAAAATAAGAATAGACTCTATAATTGCTTCGTTCGTTAACGTTCCGGTTTTTATATTATCTATCGTAACCCCTAACACTTTCGGCGGAATGACTTCAGCTATATTCACAATTAAAAGCGCTCCAATAGCAATACTATATCTCTTCCAATGCTCTTTAAAAAACCATCTTAACTTTAGTAATACTGAAAACAATGTAACCTCTCCCTTCTCGTTCCTGTTTAACTCTCATTTCTTTATCCGCTATCCAAACCCATTACATTTACATTTCGTAGCCCATACAATCTCATCACATTTTTCCACCTTCCAAAATTTGTTTTATCCCGCTATTTGCGGGCAGTAAGACTCCCACCTCAAAAATTGGCGAATGCGAGGGGATTAGGTGAGAGATCAACTGCCCGTAAATACCCGATTGGTGCGGGATAATAATCAGTGAGTGATAGACAAAATCCCCACTAATTAAAGTTTCACTTTATCATTACCATACAAAGTACGGAAATAAGCTAATTAGACAAAAAAAAGCATACCGCCGCTTGACGATATGCAAAAGAAATGCATAAAAGCGTACGTTACGATATACGCAACGTACGCTTTTTATAAGACAAAGATGCCTTATATGTCCGCACGGGTTGCGTAATGATACGAATGTTTTCTGCCACTTAACAGAGCTAAGCCCATTACATTTACGATTACAATCATTACGCACACCCCTTTCATTTATTTTCCATTTATAATCTTACAACTATATTGAGTATTCCGTCAATTATTTTTTTACAACGAGAATAAAATAGACGACAATCACAAAAAATGAAGATGATTCAGGATACGATAAGTTAGATTGGAATAAGGGAATCTTCTGTAAGCAAGGGCATACAAAATAAAAAATAATAAGAAATCGTTTTCATAAACATTTCATTTGAAAAATATTATCAAACCACCTACAATCACCTTATACTCACTCTTACAAGTTGCTATTTTAGGAGGACTAATCATGACAACTAGCAATACATACAAATTTTATTTAAATGGAGAATGGAGAGAAAGCTCTTCAGGAGAAACAATCGAAATTCCATCTCCATATTTACACGAAGTAATTGGTCAAGTACAAGCAATTACTCGCGAAGAAGTAGATGAAGCAATTGCATCTGCAAAAGAAGCTCAAAAATCATGGGCTGAAGCTTCCCTACAGGATCGCGCAAAATATTTATATAAATGGGCTGATGAACTTGTAAATATGCAAGATGAAATTGCCGATATTATTATGAAAGAGGTAGGTAAAGGATATAAAGATGCGATAAAAGAAGTAGTTCGTACAGCTGACTTAATTCGTTACACAGTTGACGAAGCACTTCATATGCACGGAGAAAGCATGATGGGTGATAGCTTCCCTGGTGGATCTAAATCTAAACTTGCAATTATCCAACGCGCACCACTTGGTGTTGTATTAGCAATCGCACCATTTAACTACCCAGTAAACTTATCTGCTGCAAAACTTGCACCAGCACTTATTATGGGTAACGCTGTTATCTTCAAACCAGCAACTCAAGGTGCAATTAGCGGTGTGAAAATGGTTGAAGCACTTCATAAAGCTGGCCTTCCAAAAGGTCTTGTGAACGTAGCTACAGGACGCGGTTCTGTAATTGGTGACTACTTAGTAGAGCATGATGGCATCAATATGGTATCGTTCACAGGTGGTACAAACACAGGTAAACACTTAGCAAAAAAAGCTGCAATGATTCCACTTGTATTAGAACTTGGTGGTAAAGACCCTGGTATCGTTCGTGAAGATGCTGACTTACAAGAAGCTGCAAAACATATCGTAAGCGGTGCATTCTCTTACTCTGGTCAACGTTGTACAGCTATTAAACGTGTACTTGTACACGAAAACGTAGCGGATGAGCTTGTTGGCTTATTAAAAGAGCAAGTAGCTGAACTATCAGTTGGCTCTCCAGAACAAGACAGCACAATCGTTCCATTAATCGACGACAAATCTGCTGACTTCGTTCAAAGTTTAATTGACGATGCTGCTGAAAAAGGGGCAACAATCGTTATCGGTAACAAACGTGAGCGTAACTTAATTTATCCAACATTAATCGACCACGTAACAGAAGAAATGAAAGTTGCTTGGGAAGAGCCATTCGGTCCAATCCTTCCAATCATCCGTGTTTCTTCTGATGAAGAGGCGATTGAAATTGCGAACAAATCAGAGTTCGGTCTGCAAGCAAGTGTCTTCACAAAAGACATTAACAAAGCATTTGCAATTGCTAATAAAATCGACACTGGTTCTGTTCAAATTAACGGACGCACAGAGCGCGGTCCTGACCACTTCCCATTCATCGGTGTAAAAGGTTCAGGTATGGGCGCACAAGGTATTCGTAAGAGCCTTGAGTCTATGACACGTGAAAAAGTAACTGTATTAAACTTAGTTTAATCTTATATGTAGAAGCTGATTTAATATTAGATCAGCTTCTTTTTATACAATTTAGTTTACAATTTGTTTTTCCACAGGTAAATTTACACATTCTACAGTCATTTGATAATTTAGCAGCTCTTACAACGCTTTGGGCATTTATCGGGATTGAATCGGCTATCTTATTATCAAACCGAGCTACCTCTCCCAAAACAGTAAAACGCGCAACAGTTGCAGGATTACTTATTACAGTTGCAATCTACTTAGGAATTACAATTTTCCTTCCATTCATTAATGAGTCGTGATGAGAAAAAAATAACGAAAAGAAAAACGAGCAAGTTGCATAACACAATTTGCTCGTTTTTTCTTTTGTAAAACATATATAATAGAACAAAGAGGTGAAAAGCATGTCAATCGAATCGCTATGGAGCAGTCGGTTCCAACAACATATTCAAAATATCATTACATACTTTACACGTATGATTAACGGTTTATTATATAGCTTTATCTTTATTTCATGCGTTGGTGCATATTATTATGCTCAGTTTCTAAAAGCATCTCCTTCTAAAGAAATATCTTTAATACCCATAACAGCCGTACTTACATTCATTATAACGAGATGCCCAATTCGTACATTTATTCAAAAACCTGATGCTGTTTATTTACTAGCACTAGAAGAGAAATTAACTTCTTATTTCAAAACGTCTCTTCTATATAATTACATCATTCAGCTTTTCCTATTATTATTTACGTTCCTTATTCTCGTTCCACTTGCCATGCAATCATTACAACTTACTGTACCTTTCTTATGTACAATCTTTATCATTTTAATGATTATGAAAGCTTGGAATATGTACATACATTGGATGTGGCGTCATAGTTATGAAAAAAACATATGGCTTATCATTCGTATTGCTTGCAACACATTTATCATTTACATACTGTTTTATACTGCAAATGTTCTCATATTAGGCTGTCTACTCTTACTTCTTGCTTTCCTGCTTCTATATACGAAAAAACAACCTACAAAACGAATGCCGTGGGAGTACATAATTGAGCAAGAAGAAAAAATGGACATACGCTTTTATCAATTCGCTAGCATCTTCACCGATGTGCCACAGTTAAAAAAACAAGTAAACAAAAGAAAATGGCTTACAAATTGGATTGAACCTATATTATATAAAAAACAAGCAACATTCTTCTATTTAAATACACTAGCGTTTTTACGTGGTAATGATTATTTTGGTATATATATTCGCTTAGGCCTTATCGGCTCCTTCATCGTATATTTCGTACCGAATATATATGTAAAAGGCGCTATCACTTACGGCATCATATATATAATTGCTATGCAGCTTCGTTCCCTGTGGAAGTATTTTTCGGGAAATATTATTGCAACATTATATCCAATTAGCACCGATGAAAGAATGAATCAATTTCTCAGCTTAATTTTTATATTAATATGCATTCAATTAGTTGTATTTTTAAGTGTCATACTCATTACTACAGGGCAATTACTACATGCTTTGATCATTATGGTAATCGGAGTACTATGGATACAGTTTATTATTATACAAAAAACGAAGAAACGGATTTCTTCGTTATAGCACCAAAAAGAGGCTACACACAACAGCCTCTTTTCTCGTTCCAAAATTTCTAATCACTTTTCGTAGGCATTTCTCATATAGTGAAAATAACTATACAATTTCTATCCATATTAAATAATAATTTTACACATACAAATAAAAAAGATGGGAGCCCTACTATGAATAATAATCCACCTTCTCCCCACGAAAACAACTCAGAAGAACATGACTATGAAGTTACACTCCAAACATTACGTATCATCGGACTCATCGTCCTCATTAGTGGTTATATCCTCGTCACTCTCTCTGAAATAGGTGAACTGAAAGTTTTATTAACAAATCCGAATGCCACTCCAAATTTATTTGAAGTTGATCCGTTTTAAAAATGATATAAAAAGCGAGCCCTAGTATTATAATTGGTTCGCTTTTTATATCGTTTACCTAATCCGAAAAACATTCCCTTCTTCTTAAAAAAATGTAACAATTGATTCATTCGGTTGAGCGAATTTTGCGAAGTTATGGATACAGCCATCCCCGTATGAAAATGGGGATGATTTTATAAATGCAAGAGAAGATACTACATTCTTAGTAGTACCTTCTTTTACATTTTTAAAGATGAACCTTCTTACGCACCAATATGCAAACTATTATTTAATTACTTCATATAAATGATTTTTTAAGTTTAATAAATATTGCTCTATATTCGGATTCTTCACCACATCATAACAAGCAAAACTCTTTAACGGGCTCATACCGAGAAACTTCTGCACACGATGTAAATGACTAATCGCTGATTCTAAACTTTCTCCTTCAAAGAATTTCGTCTTATCTCCGAATACTTTTTCAGGTGCATTCCAAGTTGTAGAAAACATATACTGCTTCTCTTTTAATAAACCACCTGTTCCATATTCATCTGCACCTTTAAAGAACAAGCCATATTCATATACTTCATCCATATACGTTTTAAATAATCCCGGTACACTAAACCAGTAAATAGGTGTTTGATAAATTACAACATCGGCCCATAAAAACTTCTCTTGTTCTTCTTTAGTACTATATCCATCTTGGATCGTTGTTGTTTCCACATGATGATTCTCGCTTAATACAGTTACCATATAATCAACTAATGTTTTATTTAATCTTCCTTCCTTTGAACCGTATTTTTCATGCCCATTTATAATGAATATATTTTCCATCAATTTTCTCTCCCTTATTTTTATTCTTCAGCTATTAACCCAAGTTGCTGTTTCAGCGTGAGATTATCTTCTAAATGCCAATCTTCCGTTATCTTTCCATCTTTCACATGCAAAATATCAATCGCAAAAAAATTGATTTTCTGACCATTATGAATTCCTGTAAAAGAAAGACGAGCTGTTACTTTATCTCCAACAACTAATAAATCTTCAATCTCGCAATGTATGCCTGGAACGACTTTACGAAAATTTTGTGCCGCAAATTTTAAGCCTTCCCTACCTTGTGGACGGCCTTTCGGCAACGTATTATCAAAGAAATTTTCAGTAACAGTCTGTGGAATAAGTTCCTCCTTACCTGTATCCCAAAATGCGTAAAAATGCTGAGCTGCATGCACGATTTCTGTCGCTTCCTTTTTACTTATTGAAGGATCAATTGTCATTGCTTTTGGCTTTGGCATTTCTTTTAATAACTGAACTTCAGTTTTTCGTTCGCCACTACATGCTACAAGCACAATACAAAGGATAAAAAAACTAAGGAACGTAAACAACTTTTTTATACTCATGGAAATCACCTCCCCCTCACACAAAGCCTTTGTATTTCATATTGCTATTTTATATGCAATAACTTTCCTTACGGAAGTAGTGATGTTTTTTTCACATAGTTACTAAAAAGATAGTTTTGTGATATTATAAAGCAAATTCATTCAAAATTTTTTATGGAGGCTAGTTCCATGACCAATATAAATCCGGTTGTATTAACGAAAGGTTTACCTGGCATACCTTGTCCTATCGCCAAAACACTTGACGTAATTAGTACAAAATGGACGTTTTTAATTATTCGTGACCTTCTTATCGAAGGGACATTACGATTTAGTGATTTACAAAAATCAATGGACGGGATTAGTCCGAAAACATTATCGCTTCGCCTCAAAGAATTAGAAGTACAAGGCATTATAACGAGAAAAGTATATCCTGAAGTTCCACCTCGTGTAGAGTACACATTAACGGATAAAGGAAAGCAATTAGAGGGGATATTTATTGAATTAAAACGGTTTGGATTAAGCTTATAATCAGTGGGGGATTTTGTTCATCCCCACTGATTATAAGCCCACACCAATCGGGTTTTTACGGGCAGTTGATCTCCCACCTCCCTCTTGCATTCGCCGAATTTTGAGGTAAGAGTCTTACTGCCCACAAATAGCGGGATACAGTTGTAGGACTTGTCGATGGTTCTACGCATAACTATAAACTTAGAGACCCACTTTATCATTTTGCCATGAGAAAAACAAATCCACATTCCTAATAACATCCCATTTTGTATTAAAATACAAATACCCACTATCATTTGAATAATGGTGGGCGCTTTTCTTCTAAAATTTCACCCAACATAACGAATCATCGCCACCTCATCACAATAATCGACTTTTGGGCAATGTCTACAATCAACCCATACTTTCTCTGGTAACAATTCTTTATTTACAAAATCAAATCCACACTTTTGAAAAAATACTGTTTCATACGTTAAAGAAATCACTCTTTTTACATTTATTTTCGTAGCTTCCTCCATCACATGATTTACGAGCATACGCCCTATTCCTTTCCCTGCATATGTATGCAAAACTACTAACGACCGTATTTCCGCAAGATCCTCCCCTAACACATGTAAACCAGCAACTCCAACAATTTTCTCCCCTTCTTTCACAACATATAAACATTGCAAATATTGATAGAGAGACAGAAGAGAACGCGGTAAAACAACTCCCTCTTTTGCATAAACTTCAATAAGACTATAGATTTCTTTCACATCACTTGCAGATGCATGATAGATTTTCATATTATATCCCCTTGCCCTAAATATTAATTTTTATAAAAAAATATGCATTTTAATTCATAATTTTATATAATAATACCTCTCTCTTTTATCCCCGTCAATTACTTTTCTGAATATTTCCCAAACAAAAAAACCAAGCAATCTAATCGGTGCTTGGTTCCTCATTTTGTATCGGCAATACAGTCGAATATTTAATTTCACGCAGAGCTAAACTTGTCTGTATACGAGTAATTCCTAACTTATTTAGCTTTCTAATAAACTGTTCTAATTCTTTACGATCACGATTCGCAACTTTTAATAAATAATCATACTCTCCTGTTAAACAATGACATTCTAACACCTCCGGCATCGCTTCTAATTCTTTTTCCAATACTTCAAGTTTATCTGATTGATGAATATTTGTACTCATAAAAATAAAGCATAATAAATCAAACCCAAGCTTTTCTTGGTTTAAAATCGCTACTTGCTTATCAATAAAGCCTTCTCCCTCTAACCTTTTTATTCGTGCATGCATCGCAGCTGGCGATAAATTAACGCGGCGTGCCAGCTCTACATTACTTACTTGTGATTCCTTCTGCAATATATCTAAAATTTGTACATCCAAATCATCTAACACTTTAATAACAGATGACTCCATTAACCTTCCTCCTTTTAGCTTACCGATGATTATTCGAAAAAACATACTATAACTTACATAAAAACGAATAATATTCTTTGAAATATAAATCAAACGAAATATTTTATCAAATTTTAACCGTTATACAAAATAATATATTACACAACAAAGAAAAATGCTAAAATTATTTACAATTCATACTACTTACAACAAAGGGGATTATAGTATGCCTTACTTTTACGTCCTTTTACTATTACTAACGAGCTTATTATGGGGAGGAAATTTTGTCGTTGGTAAATCACTCGTCGATCATGCATCATCGATGACACTAACAAGTTTAAGATGGGTCATTGCGATTGTTTGTTTATTGCCAATGGTATGGTTTAAAGAAAAGAAAATCATTCCACCACGCGCTGCTATTTTTCCATTAATACTTATGGGCATTACAGGCGTCGCTCTTTTTAATATTTTTCAGTTTTTAGCATTAGAAAAAACATCCGCAACAAATGTAGGTCTCATCTCTACATTAAACGCGATTTCAATCGCATTATTTTCTGTTTTATTTTTAAAAGAAAAAGTACATACACTTCAAATTCTATCTATGATTCTTTCATTTTTTGGGGTTATCCTCGTTCTATTAAAAGGTGATTTTTCACTTTTATTTTCGCTACATTTTAATACCGGAGATTTATGGATGATCGCGGCAGTTTGTATTTGGGGAATCTATTCTGTTTGTAGTAAATGGGCAACAAAAACAACTACGCCACTCATAGCGACGTTATATTCTGGTATTTTCGGCGTTATTTTATTACTGCCATTTAACATAGGTAGCTTCACTGTTTCAAATATAAACACTTCTTTCCTTACATCACTTTTATATACAGGAATCATTTCAACCGTTCTTTGTATGGTGTTTTGGAATATTGGCGTACAAAAATTAGGAGCTACGACATCGGGAATTTTTCTAAACTTCAACCCGATTTTTACAGCTATTTTAGCATTCCTTTTCCTTGGGGAAGAATTAACGTGGATTCAAATTCTCGGAACAGTTATCGTCGTGACGGGATGTTATTTATTTTCTCATTTCAAAACAGTTACTGTTCAGCCGCCTAGAGCTTTCGTGCGGAAGCATTCTTGATGAAAAAACATCGTCATCTGGGTGTGGCGATGTTTTTATTTGCCCTTCATTTCTTTTATATACTGTTTTTCCTCTTCTGGCGATAATCGTTCTGTTGCCTTACCAGTATCCCCACCTTGAAGACTCCATAAAAAGTTATGCTCCTCAACAGTTTGAGAAAAATCTCCTTTTTCCCATCTATTTATAATAGAAAGTAACCGCGTTTTATATTGAAAACCTGTACTATTTTCAATCACTTTCTTTACACTATAAATTTCTTTTTTCGTCATTTCTACAAATCCCCATTTTTCAGAAGACTTCACCTTTTGATGTACCATCTTATGCATAGTAGAAATAACTTCACCTTCACTAGTTTGTGAAGTTTCTTCTGTATCTTCCTTCTCTTTTTGACTTGCTGCTTGTTGGATTTGAATCTTTTTATTTTCTTTTTCTACATATGCAAGCAGTTTCTTTCCACCAACTATAGATGAGATAATGATTATACTTGTAATACATATGACTACGAGCCATTTAAAAAGCATTAACCCATCACCTCCCTAATAATATAACTATCTACATACTGCTTAAACTTCACGCAAGACGTAACGAAACAAGTTTCATCTTGCGCGAGAAAATATTGAAATTATTTTATCCCGCTATTTGCGGGCAGTAAGACTCCCACCTCANNATTAAAGTTTCACTTTATCCTTAATACATCGTTGTAACCATTATAGTTACAATTAAACTTCAAGTCAACAATTTATCAATGAAATTTACTTCGTTTTCATTACTTTCTCTTTTAAGAAACGATCTACATATCCTTCTGCTTTTACAACGAATAAATACGCACCCATTGATAATAATGCAAGATCTAATTCATATCCCGGATTTTTTCCATCTCCTAATAAGCCTGCTGCTCCATTTACCTTTACGATAGCTCCAGCTAAAATAAGAGCGAATAACAATCCTACATATCGTACACCTAAGCCGATAATTAATAATATACCACCAACTAATTCAACTGTTACTACGCCGTATGCCAGAACACCTGGTAAACCGATGCTTGTAAACCATCCTGCTACGTTATCGATTCCTGATTGGAATTTCGCTAAGCCATGTGCAAAGAACGTCACTCCTAACACGATACGAATAATTAAATTACCAATGTATTGATTCATTTTGAACTCTCCTTTTCGTTTTGTTATGATGAACTTTTATTTACAATACAAAACAATACGGTATTTCTTTTTATTCGTCAAATACTTTTTTAAAAAACACAAAAAACATTATCCACTTTACGAATAATGTTTTTTACGAAATAGCGCTAATTCAAGCTTTTACTCCATCGCGTAGAAAAAAGTTGAAACATGTTTCCAGAACCAACATAAGATAATAAAGATACGTCTTCTTCTACAACCTTTCCAACAACATTTACTTTCTCATCTTTAGGCAAATCATTTATAACAATTTGTATCTCCCCAGCATATCTACCGTACAATTCATTATCAATTGTAATGCTACCTTTCTTTCTTGAAATTGTATTCATCGGCTGTAACACAACTTTACATTCTTCCCTTGATTCTACAGAACGAATAACATCACGTGCTGGATCAACCCGATTCGTATGCACTTGCTCTACCGCTTTTAATGCCTCACTATTAGTTATAAACGATTGATAGCGTAACGGAATAATCCCTCTACTCACGCTCGCTATTTCTTGCATGGTTTCTAAGCTCGCACTCCTATCTCCAATTAATACTTTATCGACATGACAATCTTGAACAAGTTCTAAATACGCTTCAAGCGGACGCATATTGCGATGTTTTTCTAGCGTTGGTAAACCTTCATATAATGGGCCACGTTTTTCCGCATCACCCGGAATAAATGCCATCGTTTTTATTCCGCACTCATGTAAATATTGATTTTTCTTTTGTATGAAAGACTTTGCTAGTCCTGTTTCCGGGCGTGGGTAAAAATTATGCCACGCTTCTACATTCTCCACTCGTATCTTTTCAGCAATTAACTCTTCCCAAAAAGATTCTGTAATCGTACTTGCATTTAAAGCTACTTTCATCTTATGAGATACGCGCGCAATTTCTTTCGGCGCAATGCCGTAATCCATTCGTAAACCAGTAATGCCCCACCCTACTAACTCTTTCACATTTTCATACGTTATTCCTAAATGATGTAACGATTTCGGAGAAACATCGACCATTAATTCCATTTCATTTTCAAGAGCCTGTTTTCCAAGTATTTGAATTAACTCTTTATACGTATTTGGATTATCTTCTGGAATGTGAAGCGATGTAAAAATAGATAAAAATCCATTTTCTTTCGCTATTTTTAACCACTCTTTTTGCTTCTCTACTCGCTCTTTTGAAAGATAAATTGAAACTCCTATCATATAAACCTCCCTCTCTATTAATAGAAAAAGAGAAAGGAATCTCTTTCTCTATATGTTTTCTGCCATTTCTTCTTTAAATCCGAAGAAGTACGTAAAGATAAATCCGAAAGTATATGCAATTACTAAACCTAAGAAATATAGTAAATATTTATTATCAGCGATTAATGGGATTAAGGATAATCCTGATACACCAATCCCGAGTGAAGCCGTTTTCATAACTGCTTGGAATGCACCACCGATAGCCGCCCCTAAACAAGCAGTAATAAACGGTTTCCCCAGTGGTAATGTAACCCCGTATAATAACGGTTCGCCAATTCCTAAAAATCCAACTGGTAATCCACCTTTAATGATGTTGCGAAGGCGTTTGTTTTTTGTTTTTACATAAATCGCCATCGCTGCACCTACTTGCCCAGCACCTGCCATTGCTAATATTGGTAATAATGGTGTTACGTGCGTTTGATTAATAAATTCCATATGAATTGGTGTTAAGCCATGGTGTAATCCGACCATAACGAGAGGTAAAAATATTCCAGCAAGCACTGCTCCAGCAAACGCTCCGCCAATATTTAAAATGGCATTAATTCCGCTTGTGATACCATCCGATAAAAAGCCTGCTACTGGCTGAATTGCTAACATCGTTACTACACTTACAGCTAATACAGTAATGAGTGGAGTTACAATAATATCAACTGCGTTTGGCACCGCTTTTCGAACTTGTCTCTCCACTACAACCATAAGCCATGCTGCAAAAATAACTGCAAACAATCCACCCCGTCCAGGTACTAGCGCTTCACCAAATAGTTTTACATTCGCCATCGCCGGGTTAAAAATTAAAATACCAGCAATTGCCCCAAGAACTGGTGTCCCGCCAAATTCTTTCGCTGTATTCCAGCCGACTAAAATTCCTAAGAATGTAAAGATGCCACCGCCAATAAGTAATAACATTTGTAGCCATGTAGCATTCGGATCAGCACCTGCGTTTTTCGCGAAGTTAGCAACCCCGTTTATAATTCCTGATGCGACAAGACCAGGTATTAATGGAATGAAAATGCTACCTATCTTTCGTAAAAAGTTTTTCATTGGTGTATTATTTTTCTTCTTTATTTCTGACTTTATCTCTTGACCGATATCTTCAAGATGATGATCTCCTACTTCACCAATTCGTAATCCGGTTAACGTTTCCATTTCAGCCGCTACTTTATTTACCGTTCCTGGTCCAACGACAACTTGAAGCGTCTCATCTTCAATAACCCCCATAACGCCTTCAGCCTTTTTCAAAAGCTCCATATTCACTTTACTTTCATCATGAAGTGTTAATCGTAGTCTCGTCATACAATGAGCAATACTACGGATATTTTTCACTCCCCCAAGTTGCTCCGAAATTTCTTTGGCCATTCTTTCCTCTTTCTTCATAATAGAATCCCCTCCCTATTATTTATCCCGCATTAACGGGCAATAAAATTCCCACCTCAAAATTCGGCTGGAGCAAAGCAATTAGGTGGGAAATTAACTGCCCGTAAACGCCCGATTGGTGTGGGCTTTTACGGGCAGTAAGACTCCCACAAATAGCGGGATAAAAAAAGAACTTACCTATACTATACCAGATAAGCCCTTTCTCCCTATACAAAATATTTCTTCAAAAGCGGCGGCGTAATAATCGTCGTTAATATAACAACAATAACAATCGCTGTGAAATTTTCTTTCGCTAATAAATTCGCCGTAAGTCCATTCGCTGCGATAATAAGCGCTACTTCCCCTCGCGATACCATCCCCGCACCAATACTAATAGAGGATTGTAAGTTGAATCCTGTTAATCTTGCTCCTAAACCTGATCCGATTAACTTTGTGAAAATCGCAATGAGCGTCAGAATGATAATAAACCAAAGCTGGCTTCCGATACCTTGGAATGTGATTTCCATTCCGATACTTACGAAGAACACCGGCACGAATATCGCATAAGCAATTGGTTCAATTTTATGCTCTACTTCGTGCTTATACTCTGTCTGAGAAATTGCAATCCCTGCTGCAAATGCCCCAATAATACCGGCAATCCCCATTTGTTCACTATAATAGGCAAATGAAAAACAAATAATAAGAGCTGCACTAATTAATGCCTCTGATACACGAAGGGGTACGAGCATTTTCATAATCCACGGAACAACTTTCCATGCAATCAAAACTATACTTACAAAAAAAATAAGTTTCTTTACGATAACAAGTGTTATATTCACATCTTGCGTTCCTAAAAAACTCATCACAAACGCTAATAAAATAACGACAATAACATCATCAAATACGGCAGCACCTAAAATCGTTGTACTTTCTCTCGTATTCATCTTCCCTAAATCACGCAACGTTTGCACCGTAATACTAACCGATGTCGCGCAAAATAATAATCCTAAGAAAATTGCATGTGACTGTATCAATCCAAAAAGCAACCCCGTTACATACCCACCAATGAAAGGTAAAATAATTCCACCAGTAGCTACCGCAAATGATGCTTTCAAATTCCGATTTAGCTCTTCTAAATCTGTTTCAAGTCCAGCCATAAACATTAGCAACAAAACACCAATTCCACTCAATTCATCGATAAGTTCAGAACTATCAATAATACCAAGCACTGCAGGACCGATAATAATACCAACAATTAATTTACCAAGTACAGAAGGCTGACCGAGTCTAACACTAATGTCACCAGCTAATTTCGTACAAAATAAAATGACGACAAGTTCAAAATAAAATAACATAGCATCTTCTCCTACTTTTAAAATGCGCCCATTTCTTCTCATAGCTTCCCCTGTTAATCCAAATTTTATTTGTCATATTATATTTGACAAAATATTCTGAATCATAATAAGATTAATCCAGAAATTTCAAAAAGCTTTATACCATAACTGTACCTCCATATACTTACATACTCTTTTCTAGTGGGCTCATACTATATTCGCAGTTATGGAAATGCAAAAACGGGAGGAGAGTTCAAAGTGAAGTCATTATTACGAAAAAAAGCGCTTAGTACTGAATCACCACGGCAACTACAAAGAACATTAACGGCACTCGATTTAACCTTTTTAGGAATTGGTGCCGTAATCGGGACAGGGATATTTGTATTAACAGGTATTGTCGCCGCAAAACATTCTGGTCCTGGTATTATGCTATCGTTCCTTATCGCTGCCTTTACTTGTGCGTGTGTAGCCTTTTGTTATGCTGAATTTGCTTCTTCTATACCTGTCTCAGGAAGTGTGTATACTTACGCATATATGACAGTCGGAGAACTCGTCGCCTTTATTGTTGGCTGGTGTTTAATGCTCGAATATTTACTTGCCGTCGCAGCTGTAGCTGTTGGTTGGTCTAGTTATTTACAATCATTGCTTCAAGGGTTCAATATACACTTGCCCGCTATTATTGCTTCGGCCCCCGGTGTAGGAAAAGGTGGTCTTATCGATTTACCAGCTGTTTGCATTTTACTAATCATTACTGGCCTTTTAAGTTTCGGTATACGCGAAAGCGCACGCATTAATAATATTATGGTTCTTATAAAGTTAGCCGTTATTATCGCCTTTATTGTAGCAGGTGCGAAATATGTAAAGCCTGAAAACTGGACACCATTCATTCCATTCGGGTACGACGGTATTATTACTGGGGCTGCCACTGTATTTTTCGCCTTTTTAGGATTTGATGCAATCGCAACCGCTGCAGAAGAAACGAAAAAACCACAACGTGATTTACCAATTGGCATTATCAGTTCCCTTCTTATCTGTACTGTTTTATACATGATTGTATCTTTCGTTTTAACAGGTATGGTTCCTTATACGCAATTAGATGTTTCTGATCCAGTTGCATTTGCACTACATTTCGTTGGCGAAGATACAATCGCAGGATTACTCGCTGTTGGTGCAATGACAGGGATGACAACCGTTCTTTTAGTCGTTATGTATGGACAAGTTCGCGTTTCGTATGCGATGAGCCGTGATGGCTTACTTCCAAAAGCATTAGCACGCGTAAATCAAAAATTCAAAATCCCTCTACTCAATACATGGATTACTGGTGTTATTGCTGCTTTATTAGCAGGGCTTTTAGACTTACATTTACTAGCTAATTTAGTAAACATCGGTACGTTAACAGCCTTCACATTCGTTTGCTGCGCCGTACTTATTTTACGAAAAACACATCCTGACTTAAAACGTGGATTCCGTGCACCTTTCGTACCTGTATTACCAGTTGTCGCAATTCTTTGCTGTTTATATTTAATGATTAATTTGTCTAAAATGACATGGATTAGCTTTGCGGTTTGGCTTATTATCGGCTTATGCTTCTATTTCTTCTACTCTAGAAAACATAGTCATTTAGCTACTGAAAAAACAAGTGATGAAAAGAAAGAAGCATAACAAAATAGCTCTCCGATGAAACGGCGAGCTATTTTCATATTTTATTATGTTTTTTCGTTAACGATTGTAAAATGATGCATATGCCAATACAAGCTATAAAACATGCCCAATCCCCTATCGGTGTAGCAAATTTAAAAATTCCAATACTTACAAGCAATATTAAAATAATGACTTCGTATATGAGCTTCCGCTTTTGCATATCTTTCTTCCTTTACTTCGTTCCCTTCTTTTTCTTCCATGCATTCACACTATCAAAGAAAAAGTTAATAAATAACGTTCCTAATCCTGCTAATAAAAACGTCATTAAAAATAGAACCCAAATACTATTATCTTTTAATAAATAATATCCTACAAGGAGCACCACCGCGATCCATACATATTCAAGAATCCTTTTTAGCTTTTTCTCTTCCAAATTATTCGCTCCCTCTTTCTTTACTATTTTTAGTATAACAAAAAAGAAGCCTATTATAATAAGCTTCTTTTTTGCCTCTTATTTGTTCATACTTTTTTCAACTAGCGAAATCGCATATTCTACTGTATGATTCATTGATTCTATATATTCAGTTTTTACTTTCATATCTTTTAATACAGTTTCTAACGTAAATGAATTTGCTACTTTTTTTGTGCTGCTGAAAACAGAAGGTATCCAAATGTATTAGCTTGTCCATTCAATTTCATTTGTTTTTAAAGCCTTATCGTATGCAATCGATACATTCCCTTTCACATCACCTTTCGCTCCGAACGGTAAGCTATCTTTACATGTACCATCTAAAAAATTCACATTAAAAACGTCTGCCTTTGGTACTTTCACTTTATGGTCAATATTATCTTTTTTTCGTAGTAATTTCTGCTGTCAACGGCTGCGCACTTTCATTGCCAAAGGAATCAATCGCAACTACTTCAAGTGTATATGTTTTTCCACCATCTAATCCTGCAAGTGTAAATGGCAGCTCTTTCGGCACTGGATCACGGTAAAACTCCGAAAATGCCAACAATTTATTCTTTATTTCTCCAGTTTGCTTATTTTTAGCTTGTACACGATAAGAATGAACAAGAAGGTTGTCCAATGCTTGCGGGAACGTTACTGTTGCTGCATTTTCTGTTACATTTGATACGGACAGTTTTGCATCTTTTGCAAAGTATGGTTCTTCTTTATCACGATCTTCTACATAGTTAAATCCTTCTTTTTTCGCCGGTAATTTAATTTTCCAAGGTTCTCCTGTCCAAGAATTTGTATGAAAATCACGGCGATTAATTGTTACTTCTTTATCATCTACTTCTACTAATAAACCTTGACTTAATGTACTAGCTCCTGGCGGAATATTTCCTTGTACTTTACCACCTTCAACTTCCATATAACTTACTGAAGATGTACCAACTGATGTAAAATCTTTTTGGTGAATCGATCTTGGATCATCTAATGGATAATGCGAATGACCTGAAAACGTAATAACTTGTGGGTATTCTTTTAATACCGCATTAATTTTCGCGCTATCTTGCGTTCCCCACTCTTGGCTGCCATATACTGTACCTTTAATATGTTGATGTAAAAACACAAAAATCGGTTTTTCTGGATCATCTTTTTGTGCCTTTGCCATTTCTTCTTTTAACCAACTAATTTGTTTATCTGAATAATATCCATGAGTTGTTCCATCCTCTGGAGACATAACGAGGAAATGATACCCTTTTACCACTTTATGATAATAAATCGATTTGGCTCCTGTCTTTTCTAAGAACCGCTTCTGTGCTCCCTCTACAGATAAACCATTCCAATAATCATGATTACCGAGAGAATTCATTCGTACCGCATCTTTATTTGCATTTTCATTATATACTTGCATGAAACGGTCATACTGTTTTACGGATCCTGAATCTGTGAAATCTCCTACAATAACAAAAGCATCTTGCTTTGGCGCTAACGTATTAAGCTGTTCAATCGCTCTTTTCCATCGAAACGTATCATCTGTTCCACTGTTTTTAATATGCACATCACTTACAACTGGAAAAACTAACTTCTTCTCACTCGTTGCCTTTTCCTGTTTCTTCTCTTCCGCTTTGACTGATATACTCCATGGAAATGATACAAACGCTAATACAAAAACCATTAATAATCCAAAAAGGCTTTTTACTTTTCGTAAAGCAGTTCTTTCCACGTGAATCCTCCTCACATAATGAATGAATTACAATGATTATTGTACTGAACCTATATTAACTTCGTTTAAATTAAAAATGAAATTCATTTCATTTTTGTAAATATACAGTTAATTTTATATAAAATCCCACATTCATATGAAACAACCACATATTGTCTAATAGACTTCTATACGATGTAAGCCTATTAAACAAGCTTACTTAATTAACACAACACCAAAGTAAGAAAACTGCTTTAAATACTCCATATTATTTTAAATAAGTTGCTCCATTTTTAACCTCTTATAAGTTTTTTCATATAGATTTCTCCTTTCTTGGTATACAAAAAGGACCGTTATCAAATATGGTAACGGTCCTAAAAAAGACAATAAGGGGCCTTTACCATTACTGGTAAAGGTCTCACTAACAACGAAACATTGCCAATAAAGCCGAGGGTTGCTCCCTGTAATGACGACTTTATTGTAATAAGTTACTCCCCTTTATATACAATTTTATACAATCACCTTACATTATTTGAGTGGACTTATCAATATATTTTATGTATTAAGATTCTTCATTAGCCTTTCCTAAAATATAGAAAACAAAAATGAATATAAACTTTTCTCCTATCTCATAATATACGTATTAACTGTCTTTATATGAAAGGAGGAGTTAAAGATGCATACTGTATGGAAAGGCGCACTTTCACTTGGACTATTAAATATAGGAATCAAACTATATAGTGCCGTTGAAGAAAACGATATAAAATTTTTAAGTCTTCATAAAGAGTGCTTAACACCTGTTAAATATAAAAAATTTGCTCCCAATTGTACGGATGAAGAAGTCGATGATAAAGATATTGTAAAAGCCTATGAATATGCACCTCATAAATACATCATTATGGATGAAAAAGAATTAGCTGAGCTGCAAAAAGTTCATGAACCACGATCCATTCGTATTATATCTTTTATCCAAAATAACGAAATTGATTCTGTTCTCTATGATCGCTCTTATTTTATAGGCCCTACCCCTGGACACGAAAAATCGTATTTATTATTAAAAGAAGCACTTGAACGTACAAATAAACTCGGTCTTATCCATATTTCCATCAGAAAAAAACAACATTTAGCTATTATTCGTAACTTTGAAGATGGACTTATGTTGCAAACTATTCACTATCCTAATGAAATTCGCGATATAATAAATACACCTGACTTACCAAGTAACGAAAATTATCCTATTCAAAAACAAGAACTCACGGCGGCAATCAATTTAATCCATCACCTTACAAACCCTTTCGAACAAGACATATATACAGATGAATATAAGAAAGCCCTTGCCGAATTAATTGAAAATAAAATTGAACAACAGGAAAAAACTGAAACAATCTCTCCAGCTCCAAACATCATCAATATTATGGAGACATTACAGGCAAGTATTGAACAAGCAAAAATAAAAAGAGGAAATAAAAAAGAAAAAGAGGCCAAATAAATGCCTCTTTTGAAAATGCCATAAGATTCACATTATGAACTTTATTTAACAGATTCGTAAATGTTTCAACAAAATAAGTAGCCTTCTTTATATCCTCTTTTTCCTTTGGAGCTAATACATCAAGTAAAAATTGCGAATGATTACTAAGCACCTTTAGCCAAAATGGATGCTCAAACAACGCACTTTCTTCGTAATTTCTCTCCATCAAATCCCCTCCCTATATTCATCTCTTTCTATCACTTGAAGTTTATATCCATCTGGGTCTTGTACTACAATACTCTTCACACATTCATTTTCTGTGTATAAAATTTCATAAAACGCTAGCTTCTTCTTTAATTTCTCTATGTTAGAAATTGAAAATGTTAGCACATCACCTGAATCCGTAACACTCTTCTCCCGTCCACCTAAACTACAGTTCTTAACAAAACTAATTCTTATTGAATCAGCATCATACCAAACCCCTGTTACATCTAATTGCGGCCTTTCTAAACTAGGTTTGATTCCTAAAATCCCTTCGTAAAAATACAAAGTTTCCTTTAAGCTCTTCACTTCTAACACAATTAAATTCTTTACATTTTCCACATACATTCCCCCTGTACCTATTACTTTTTATATGTGTCATAAATGCCTATTATGTCTGAATACAATACGTAGTAATGAAGATTTAAGGAGGTTTATTCATGGATAAATATATGAGATCATTCGTGCCATATCATAGTCCTCTTGATCCTTGTCCTCCTATCGGAAAAAAATTTTATTCTACTCCTCCTCATTTATTTTTAGGTTTTCAACCGCCAAATTTACCGCAATTCACACCAAAAGAAGCACTACAAAAAGGGACTTTATGGCCTGTTTTTTATGACTATTACGAAAATCCTTATAAAAAAGGGCGGTGACTACTGACGTGACTCAATCACTACCAGAAGAATATTATCAGCTTTTAGAGGAGCTTCAAGAACTAGACTTTGTACTAGTTGAGCTAACTCTTTATTTAGATACACATCCAGATGATACCGCTGCTATTAATCAATTTAATGACTTCTCTTATAAACGGAGAGTATTACAACAAAAGATGGAAGAAAAATACGGACCACTCCAACAGTTTGGAAATAGCTATTCTAATGCCCCTTGGGAATGGAGCAAAGGTCCCTGGCCATGGCAAATATAAAGGAGAGAAACTATGTGGATTTATGAAAAGAAATTGCAATACCCTGTTAAAGTAGGAACTTGCAATCCAGCACTTGCAAAATTATTAATTGAGCAATACGGCGGTGCAGATGGAGAATTAGCAGCTGCACTCCGCTATTTAAATCAACGTTATACAATTCCCGATAAAGTCATTGGCTTACTTACTGATATTGGTACAGAAGAATTTGCTCATCTTGAAATGATCGCTACGATGGTTTATAAACTGACGAAAGATGCGACTCCCGAACAAATGAAAGCGGCTGGGCTCGATCCTCATTACGCTGATCATGATAGTGCACTCCACTACCATAACGCAGCCGGTGTACCATTTACTACAACTTATATACAAGCGAAGGGCGATCCAATTGCTGACCTCTATGAAGATATCGCAGCCGAAGAAAAAGCACGTGCAACATATCAATGGCTCATTAATTTATCCGATGATTCAGATATAAATGACAGCCTACGCTTTTTACGTGAACGAGAAATTGTCCATTCACAACGTTTCCGAGAAGCAGTTGAAATTTTAAAAGAAGAACGAGATAGAAAAATTTATTTTTAACACACGTATCTTAGCGATACGTGTTTTTTTATGTTAAAAGTGAAACCCTTTCTATTAAACATATAAAGTGAAACTTTAATCAGTGGGGATTTTGTTCATCTCCACTGGTTATTAACCTACACCAATCGGGCTTTTACGGACAGTTGATTGCCAACCTAACTTCCTCGCATTCGCCGAATTTTGAGGTGGGAGTTTTACTACCCGTTAAAGCGAGGTAAATAGTATATTTATTCGATTTAATGTATTATTTTTTAATATTTTCAAAGTTCCCTATTGCTTTCTAGTCATCAGACCTTTAAAATAATAACAGCTACTCGACAACTTATTTGAATTTTCGACAAAAACGCTCATTAGGAGGCTTTTCTTTATATGCGTACAACTTTAAAACCAGCACAAATACTTTCGATTAGTTTACTACTATTCGCAGTTTTCTTCGGTGCTGGTAATATGATTTTCCCACCCCTTCTCGGCCTTTCTTCCGGAGAAAACATGTGGGTTTCCATTACAGGATTTATTATTACAGACGTCGGCTTATCTTTACTTGCTATCGTCGCTGTTGCTCTTGCAGGTGGTAGCTTTAATAATTTAGTGAGCCGTGTTCATCCAAAATTCGCAACAATATTAGCTATCATTATTTATCTTTCAATCGGCCCACTATTTGTTATTCCACGAACTGGATCTGTATCTTACGAAATTGGGATTGCACCACTTTTCCCAGATCAATGGTACTCTATGCTAGTCTTTAGTGCGATTTTCTTTACAGTCGTCTACTTCTTATCATTAAATCCATCAAAATTAGTAGATCATATCGGTAAAATATTAACGCCAATTTTACTCGGGATTATTGCAATTATGGCAACAAAAGCGATTCTTTCCCCAGGATTGTTTGCAAAACCGGTTGGTGACTATAAAGAAATCCCATTTTTCAAAGGATTTCTCGAAGGATTTTTAACATTAGATGCAATTGGAGCACTCGTATTATCAACAATTGTTGTAAATGCAATTCGCCAAAACGGTATACAAGAGAAAAAATCTATTGCAAAATATACAATCATTTGCGGAAGCATTGCGGCCCTATTCTTAACAATTGTTTATTTCCTGCTCGGTTATATCGGCGCTTCAAACGGAAACTTAGGACAATTCGAAAATGGTGGTCAGCTATTAGCTACTGTTATGTATCAATTATTTGGGACAAGCGGTAACCTTTTATTAAGCATCGCGATTATAGCTGCTTGTTTAACGACTGCAATTGGTGTTGTAAGTGCATTCGCAAACTATTTCACAACAGTCCTAACAAATGTATCATACAAAAAACTTATATTATATGTTTGCATCTTTAGCTTCGTTATTTCAAACTTAGGCTTAAGTTTATTAATCAAAATTACATTACCTGTATTAATTATTTTGTACCCAATTACAATCATTTTAATTTTCGTATCATTTATTGATAAATATACGAAACGTAAACCTTCTGTCTATATCGGAGCGATGATCGCGGCATGCATTATTAGCTGTATTCATGCACTTGATAATACGGGGATGATACCAAGCTTTACCGCTAATATCGTGCACACAATTCCTTTTTATAACTTAGGAATCGGCTGGATTGTCCCCGCAATCATCGGTGGTATAATCGGATACTGTATTCCACAAACAGAGGCTGAAGGTGAAGTTTCTACAAAATAAAGAAGAAGCAAGCATTGATTATGCTTGCTTCTTTTCTATTTTCTATCGCTACTACATACAATATTTGTATACGAACGAACCGTTAACATATAGTAACTAAAGTAAATGATGATATACACCGCTATACTACCTAGTAAAGGAAGACTATATTCGAACATTCCTGTAAAACCCATCAAACTTAAAAATGCAAAGAACGTATGACATATTGCAATCATGAATGGTGCTAAGAAGATTGCGCCTACTTGTTTTTTACAAACTCTTTTGCTTCCTTTTTCGTTAGTCCGATTTTTTGTAGCATTCCGTATACTGGTCGCTCTGCCATCGTTTCTGTTATTTGTTTAAAGTATAAAATACAACCCGTTGCAAGAATAAAGTGAAACTTTAATCAGTGGAGGTTTTGTCCATCCCCCACTGATTATTCGCCCACACCAATCGGGCTTTTACGGGCAGTTATCTCCCACATAACTTCCTCGCATTCGCCGAATTTTAAGGTGGGAGTCTTACTGCCCGCAAATAGCGGGATAAAGATAATAGCGCCAACATTTTCACATTCCTTTTTATTCTGAAGAACAACGAAGAAATCGATAAAATGTTCGTTCCATTCCAATATTTCGTTTTATACTACGTTTTGATACTTCGAAAAAATCCATCGTATACCTTCACCCTCTCTCGTACGTCTCTATATATGCAATGTATACAAAAAAAGATTTCCTCCTTATCGATTTTCATTACACCTTTATTACAATATTTTAATATAACAAACTAAAAAAGAACCTAGTTTCCTAGACTCTTCACATCGTATGTTTAAATGTAAATAACTTATCTTTCGACTATATAACTGGCTGCACCACTTCCTCCTCTTCTCGTTTCCCCCCTACCCCTAATCGAACTTTTAGCATCGCCTCTTCTATACTTTTTACAATCATATTTTCTGAAAAAATAGTAAGCTCGAAACATGTAATTGGGACAAGAGGAACCCACGGATGCACTGTTACGGATTTAAAGTATACTCCAATTAAACCTGACCATTCATGCGTGTAAGAGTCTGCGAAAACTGTTGAAGAAATACAAGTATAAACGTCATATAGAAATGCGGAAAAAGATGCTTTATAACAACGTTTCACGTTACAGCTATCTTTCTAATACTCTTTATTATTTATAGGTACTAAGGCTATTATCGAATCCTATTATTGCAAAAATACTATGTAACAAACAAAATGCAAGGCGTAACTTTTTCCATACTACGACTTATTTTGTAACAGTTATATCGATATTTTATTAAATTTTGCCTAAATCTCATTATTTCACAACCAAAAAAATTATTATTACATAACTTTCTCACCATTTTAACAGTGAAACACACCTCTTTTGTAACGATAAAGAAAAAAACAAGTAAAACTACCGAAATATAATTAACCTGTAAGTAATTGAAATGCTATTGAATTTATGTTTTATATGCTCTAACTCCTCAAAAAAACTATAAGAAAGCGCTCTTAGTATATTACTGGAATTATTACAAAATATTAATGCCCCGTTACGAAAGCTTTGTAATTTTATGTTTTCCGCAAATAAAAAAATAATGGTTGCTATAATGAGGTCAATGAAAACAAATGCAATGGAGGCTATTATGAAAAAATTTATGGGTATAGCAACAGCAGCGGTTTTTAGTCTTGGGATTTTCACAACATCTGCTAAAGCAGAAACTTTTGTAACAGCTGATGTATTAAATGTAAGAGAAAACCCAACTACTGAATCAAAAGTTGTCGGTAAATTATTAGATGGATATAAAGTAGATGTTTTACATACAGAAAATGGTTGGTCAAAAGTTAAATTAAATAGTGGTAAAGAAGCTTTCATAAGCGCTGACTACACAAAAGACATTTACTACGTAACAGCAAACGTATTAAACGTACGTGCTGGTGCAAACACAGACTCAGAAATTCTTGGTAAATTGAAAAAAGATGATGTAATCGAAACAACTCACCAAGTGCAAAATGATTGGATCCAATTTGAATATAACGGCAAAACAGCTTATGTACATGTTCCTTACTTAACAGGAACAGCGCCAGTTAAAGTTCAACCAGCAGTTAAAGCTCAAGAGACAGCTAAAGCTCAACCAGCAGTTAAGTCTCAAGAGGCAGCCAAGACTCAAGAGACAACTAAAGCTCAAGCAGCAGCTAAAGCTCAAGAGGCAGCTAAAGCTCAAGAGGCAGCTAAAGCTCAAGCAGCAGCTAAAGCTCAAGAGGCAGCTAAGGCTCAAGAGGCAGCTACAACACAACAACCTGCTGCAAAAGAAACTGAAACAAGTGCACCTTCTTCTTCTCGTGAGTTAAGAGTTGTAGCGACAGCTTACACAGCAGATCCACTTGAAAATGGTTACAACGCTGGAGACCAAGTAAAATCAGCTATAGGTCATAACTTAACAGCTAATCCAAACATGAAACTAATTGCAGTTGATCCAAGTGTCATTCCATTAGGTTCAAAAGTATGGGTTGAAGGTTACGGAGTAGCAATCGCTGGTGATACTGGTGGAGCGATTAAAGGAAATAAAATTGATGTTTTAATGCCAGATAAAGGTTCGTCAATTAGCTGGGGGCGTAAAACAGTTACAGTGAAAATTTTAAACTAATTAGTATAATAAAAAAGTCAGTCTTAATGGAGGCCACTGAAAAAGGCCACTTCATAAGAAAAGGGAACCCATCACCTACTATATACAAGTGATAGGTTCTTTTTTTTAACATATTGATAAAGTGAAACTTTAATCAGTGGGGGTTTTGTCCATCCCCACTGATTCCCACACCAATCGGGCTTTTACGGGCAGTTATCTCTCACCTAACTTCCTCGCATCCGCCGAATTTTAAGGTGGGAGTCTTACTGCCCACAAATAGCGGGATAAAATGTGTGTTATTTTTTTTAAAACAATCACTTTTTCAGTGCCTTCTCTTAATGAAGCTGACTCTTTTTTTATAATTCTTACATTCTTTCAACTCCTACTCTCCCGTCCAAATCAAAATCTATTTCTTTGAATTCTATAGACTACCATTTCAACAGAAAAAAGGGGATGCCATAGCATCCCCTCTTATTTTCCCTATTCCACACAAGTAAACTGCGTCCAAGCTCCTACATAATCCAGTAAGAATAACTCCTCTTCCGCAATTGTAGCGACAATATTTTTCCGTTCATCTATCGGCATTTCTTTCAAGATGATTTGCAGTTCACCTTTATACTTTCCGAATGAGTTGTTTCCAATTACAACTTTCCCTCTTTCCTGTGTTACACTTTGGCGTGCTGGGAAGTCTTCGTCTTTATATTTTTTACGTACTTCTGTAGAACGCACCATGTATTCTGTTATGTCACCGCGTCTTACGTGTACTTCTTGCAGAGTCGCCCTCTTCTCAACTTCAGTCACTTCATCTACAAACTGTACTTTCAGCTGTAGCATGTAACGATTTAAGTTTCCTAGTCTCTCTAACTCTTCTTCACTTGCATAAGCATTTCCGATAATGACATCATCAATAAGCCCTGTTGCCCATAAATGTTTTGCCTGTACTTCAATTGGTAAATTGCGATGTTGCTCTAATGTACATAATCCGTCGTTAATATCCCATGGACCGATGCCAGCTTCATGTGAAGTAATAAATGCTGCTGTGCGAATTCCATGCTTTTTAAAACGTTCAGTACAGCGAATGAAATAACCATACGGAAGACCAGTAAATTTTTGTGGATAAAAATTATGGCAACCAATTAACGCAGGTTTATTCGCCTGATGTGAAAGAATATTTTCTAAGTACGCAATATCGTTACTTACGTTTAGCTCGATTTTTAAACCGTACGGGTTATTCGTCATTTTCGCTTCTGTTAATCCGTCAAACCCTACATCTAAACGAATACCGTCTGCACCTAACTCTGCAAAGAATGATAGATCACTATAGCTAATACCGAGCTGATCAAACACGGCTGGGGCTACATCTAAAATAACTTCCATATTGTAATCTTTTGCATGATTAATAATTTCTTTAAATTCAGCTACAATCTCTTCTTTCGGACGAGTAACGGATAATAGACATGTGAATATTCTTGAAAAACCATGGCGTGCCGATGCTGAAATGTATGCCATATCTTTTTCTTTCGTTGAATGCTCTGGATAAAGTGAAATTCCTAATTTACGCTCCATGCTTTTGCATCTCCTTCACACGTTGTATTAATGCCATGCTCGTAAATCTATATTTTGCAGATAAACATGTTGCACATAAAATTGTCGGTACAATAATAACGTAAGGTGATTGTATACTTAACATGACATATACACCCATCGAACAACCAATAAATAAAACTGATACTAGTAGTAAAACAAATAAAGATTTACTTTGTACCCATTTCGAATAATGAGCCATACACTGTCCGACTACGAATGTAATTAAGATGATAATTGCTCCGAGCATTCTGTTTTCTCCTCTCCCACTAATTGTTGTTTCTCATACATTTTGAAGAATGGATAGTAAATAACGAATGAGATTACAAAGTTAACAAGTACAAGTACACCAGCCATAATTGTCCAGTCTGTACTAATAATCGCTGCAATTGGTGCTAACATCGTAAATGGTAACTTCGCCATCATCATCGGTATCATACCTGAAACAACTGCGAAATAGGATACTATCGTTGTAACTAACGGTGTAATAACGAATGGAATAATTAGTATTGGGTTCATTACAATTGGTGCCCCGAAAATAATTGGTTCGTTAATATTGAATAAACCTGGTACGAATGATAATCTCCCTAATTCTTTTAGAAACTTAGATTTAGAGAACATAAACATAATAACTAAAGCTAACGTTGAGCCTGATCCACCGATCCATACGAACCACTGAATAAATTGCTCTGTAAATAAGTTTGGTAACTGATGTGCATTTCCTGTACTAGTGAATACTTCCATATTTTCAAGAATTGCTGAATCCCACATTGGACGAATGATTGGTCCTAAAATCGCTGGACCATGTATACCGAACGACCAGAAGAATACAATTAAGAACACTGTTAATAAACCACCGAATAAATTATTTCCTACTAATACTGACTTTAATGGTGCAATTAAATATGTGATCGTTGTGTTTACATCAAATTTCAAACCGTAACGAATGCCCCAGAATAAAAGAATAACGACTAACGTTGGAATTAATGCTGCAAACGAATTTGAAACTGCTGGTGGTACACTATCTGGTAATTTAATCGAAATATTATGTTTAATCATAAAGTGATAAATTTCTACTGCAATTAATGCTGTTACAATTGCTCCGAATAAAGACGTAGCACTTAATGTCCCTACTGAAATATATCTCCCTGCATCAATAACACCTGGTACAGCTTTTGTTATTTGAATGGGTTCAACTGATGCTAGTAAAAAAGCGAGCACAGATAACAACCCTGCACTTAACTGATTAAGTTGATAAAAGTTCGCGAGCGACGCCCCTACCCCAAACGCTGCATATAAAGCCATTAACCCTACTGTAAATCGAAATGGAATATCTAAAATATGACTAAAAGGTGCAATCCACTCCATATATGCATCAATTGGTAAGTTTAAAAAGATAACGAAAAATGATCCGACAATCGTTAACGGTAATGTAGAAATAACTCCATTTCGAATTGCTAATAAATGTCGTTGCCCCGCAATCTTTTGCGTTGTTGGCATAATCTTCTGTTCCATAAAACTCATAAACCCATTCATCGATAACCCTCCCTATGTTCAATATAATAAAAGGTATAACGTTATAATGTTTATATCTTAAAAAATATAATTATGCTAAAACGACTTGTTCTGCTTGCTTCAATACTTTTAAACCATCACACATGCCATAATCTCGCTGATCTATAATTGCAACTGGTATATTGTATGACTTTGCAAGAAACTGTACGGAAGGAAATAAATATTTTACTTGTGGACCGATTAAAACTACATCAGCTTCCTTAATTTCAAGCTTCACAAGTTCTGAATCAACTGCTTTAATTTTATAATTCTTCCCTTGTTTCTTAGCCTCTTCTTGCATTTTTCTTACAACCATACTCGTTGACATACCTGCTGCACAGCATAATAAAATGTACATATTATACTGTCACTTTCTCTTCCACTCGTTTATGAAGAGCGATAAATTCCTCAGCAAGTTCTTTCATTGTAATTGCATTCATTACATGATCTTGTGCATGCACTAATAATAAACTTAATTCTGCGTGATTTCCTCTTGCCTCTTCTTGAATTAAATCTGTTTGAATACGATGCGCTGCTGAAATTTCCTTACTAGCAAGTTCCATCTTTTCACTTGCATTCTCAAATTCTCCTTGTCTTGCAAAAACAATTGCCTCAAGCGCTGCGCTTCTAGCATTACCACCATGTAAAATTAACGCAAATGGAGTTTGCATGCCAGTCATTTTAAATCCCCCCCCCCAAGCTTTGTTGTTCTATATGT
Source organism: Bacillus cereus (assembly GCA_002578045.1). Lineage (GTDB taxonomy): Bacteria > Bacillota > Bacilli > Bacillales > Bacillaceae_G > Bacillus_A > Bacillus_A cereus_AK. Next base: position 7,288 of record NUMR01000087.1, on the reverse strand, counting down.
TTATCTTATTATGAAAACGCATACATTTAAACATAAAAAACTTCCATTATGTAACGGAAGTTTTTATATACTTTTCTTATAAAGATAATAATATCTCTTGAAACTTTTCAATTTCGGTAGCCTGAGTTAATTTCTCTATCGTATTTTGACTAGACATAATATCATATAAAAAATCATATAGCCTTTGTAAATCTTCATTATTATTGCGCTTCACGCTAAATAAAATAATTACTTGTACTTTTTTATCTCCCCAGTCAACTGCCTTATCCAGCGTACAAAACATTAAAAATGTTTTCTCACTTAATAGCTGCATCGGATGCGGAATCGCAACTAAATTCCCAACCGCTGTAGGAGATGTATTTTCTCTTTCCATAACAGAATCATAAAAGGCTTCCGGTACATAGTTTTTCTCAGCAGCTTTCTCACATAGAAACTGAATAACTTCTCCCTTCATGGAAGCACTATAATTCAAAAATATTAAATCTTCCTTAATATATTGTTGCACACTATTATTCACATGCATAAACAACTGCTGACCAATCGATTTTATCTCTTTATCATCAAAAATGAAGTTTACCTTAATAACCGGAACTGGCAATCCACTCGGAATATGAATCGTACTAATAATACAATCAATTTTATCTCTATAAAGATCCTCAACTTTCAATTGATAATACCCTGTAATTCCTACAATCTCCAGTTTATCTCGGAATTGTGATAAAATTTTATATTTCAATAGTTGTGCGCTTCCTTGACCGGTCGCACAAACTACTAAACACCTTTTCTTTTTATTCTTTTCCTGCAAACGGCTCATCGCTCCCCCAAAGTGAATGGCAATATATCCAATCTCACTTTCCGGAATCGGTTCACCCGTATATTCACTAATTATATCTCCAACGAGAACAGCAATCTCAAACGCATACGGATAATTTTTTTTCACTTCTTCTAAAAGAGGATTTCTCATATTTAATTTATATTTCAAACGGTTTAATAACGTTTTTAAATGAACGCCAAATCCAAATAATAATTCTTCATCATAATAAAAAATAAGATTCCGTTCTTCCGCTACCTTAAAAAGAATATGTTGCATAAGTGCATGTATATCTTTTCCTATTAGTTCTTCTACATTTTCATAGTGATCTCTCACTGTAACAGCAGTACTTAATAAATGCATCGTCACATATAGAACTTCTTCTTCTGGAAATGAAAGTTTCAACTCTTTTTCTAAATCCCTTAAAATCTGCTGTGCAATTGCATATTCTTTCTTTATTATAAGTTCTGAGTTATCCATATTCAGTCCGCTTATATAATGTTGCTCTTGACAACGCTTTAATACGATTGCAACATGAATGACTACATTATCAATTTCTATATCTGATATATATATCGTTCCTCCCTCGATATACTTTAATATAATTGAGCGGATGAGTGATATATGAGGCAACGATACATATATAGCCGTCTGCTCAAATTGCTCATGAAACGGAGTATGTTCATAGCGCAGCAAACCATACTGTGATAAACAAGAACGAATATTAAATTCCTCTCCAACAATACGTATACCATAATAGGGTCTTTTTTCAATTTGTAATTTATATCGACTATAAATGTCGGTAACATCTTTCATAATTAAGTTTACCGTTGATTTACTCACATAAATTTCTTCTGCTAACTGTGAAAGCTTCACATATCCATCTGTCGTTAACAGACGCTGTAAAATATAAGTTACTCTCTCTTCATAAGATGTTGGTATTTGTCCCGTCTGCTTTTGAAATAAACTCATGCAAAAATCTTCAAATTTTTTAGTTTGTATAATTTCTAATTCGTACCCAGTTCCTCTTTGTGATTCGATTTTCGCTCCATGTCCTTCCAATATATCATTTAGTAATTTTATATCTTTTTGAATCGTCTTCGTTGATACATGTAAACGGCTCGCTAAAAAAGCTCGATTTAACATCGATTTCTCTTCTAAAAACTCCTCTAAAATAGAAATTAATCGCTGATGCACTTTTGTCATAGCTCTTCCTCTCACTCTTTATATATAAAAAGGAAAAAGCTGCTGAATTCAGTAGTTTTTTCCTTTTTCATTTTCTCTATTTCTTTAATGTAAATCCGAATTTATCCCAAGCTTGTAAATAGTTTAGTAAAAAAATCTCTTCTTCTACAATTCGACCAACTACATTTGTTTTCCCTGTATTCACCATATCTTTTAAAGCAATTTGTAATTCCCCTTTATATTGACCATATTGTTCATTATCAATTAAAAGATCGCCACGCTTAATTTCGCGTGTATTATGAGGTTTAAACTCTTCTTTTTTATATTTCACACGACTTTGTGTAGAACGAATCATATATTCAGATACATCGCCGCGATAAAAATGAGGTTCTTCTAATACAATAATTCTTTCTAGATCTGTTGTTGTATCGTATAGTTCTATATCAAATGTTTGTTTCTCTTTATTTAATGTACCTAGTGCTTGTAATTCTTCTTTTGAAGCATAAGCATTCGCAATGATAACATCATCAATTAATTCTGTTGCAAACAAATGCTTCGCCTGTGTTGTCATCGGTAATTCACGATGCTGCTCTAACGTACATAATCCTTCTGTTACTGGCCAAGGTCCATATGTTGCATCAAATGATGAAATAAATGCAGCTGTTCTCATACCGTAATCTTTAAATTGTTTCGAGCATTTAATGAAATGATTGTATGATAATCCGGAATAACGATGTGGATAAAAGTTGTGACATCCAATTAAATTTTCACGATTTGGTCTATGACTCATAATGTTATCTACATATTTCGTACCGTTACTCATATTAATCTCAATTTTTAAACCGTACGGATTGTACGTCATAATCGATTCTTCTAATCCTGAGAACCCAGCATCCAAACGAATACCGTACGCACCTAGTTCATGGAAGAACGATAAATCATTATACGAAATACCTAGTTGTTCAAAAACAGATGGACTAATATCAACTAATACCTGAAACCCTAATGCATTCGCATGAGAGATCGTTTCTTTAAACTCTTCTACAATTTTCTCTTTTTCCCCATCCACAGATAGTAAACATGTGAACACACGTGTAAAACCATATTTACTTGCTAATGTTAAATATTCCTTATCTTTCTCTACCGTTGAATGTTCTGGATAAATAGAAATACCTAATCGTCTCATATGTACACGCCTCTTTCTTCATTGTTTTGTAAACCTTTTCAAAAAGTAGTAAAAAAGTATATATCCCCTCTTATTCACTACTTTTTAAACCCGCTTTCTTTAAAGAAAAAACAATTTCTATCATTCATAACAACTACAAGTCTATACATCTATACTTTACATCTTTTTTTCATAGTTGTGTAGCTTTTATACGAATTTGTAAGTTTTTTTACCTTAAAAATTGGTATCTGTTTTCAAGACACCTTCCTTGACTGTTACATTGACCAATACATATACTCGAAAGAACAGAGATAAAGTGAAACTTTAATCAGTGTGGGGTTTTGTTCATCCCCCACTGATTATGAGCCCACACCAATCGGGCTTTTACGGACAGTTGATCTCCCACCTAACTTCTTTGCTCCAGCCGGATTTTGAGGTGGGAGTTTTACTACCCACAAATAGCGGGAAAACTTTTATATAGGAGATGAATATATGGGAGAAGCAATACTCGTAAAACGAGAAACGTTATGGACAAAAGAGTTTGTTGCTTTAATTTTTGCAAACTTATGTATGTTTTTAGGGTTTCAAATGTTAATTCCAACCTTACCTGTTTATGTGAAAGAAATTGGTGGCACAAGTTCCAATATCGGATTTGTTGTCGGTATGTTTACCGTTGCGGCACTTTTTGTTAGACCGCTAACTGGAAATGCCTTGCAGAAATTCAATAAAAAAATTATTTTAATGATCGGTACTGCTATTTGTTTACTCGCTATGGGCAGTTACCTTTTCGCCTCAACCATCTTTCTTTTGCTTGCCGTTCGTATTTTACACGGAGCTGGTTTCGGTATCACAACGACTACATATGGAACTGTCGTTTCTGATTTAATTCCAGCAGCTCGCCGCGGAGAGGGCATGGGATATTTCGGACTTTCTGGAACAATTGCAATGGCCCTCGGTCCACTCATCGGACTATGGCTTATGCAAACATATAATTTCAACATTCTTTTTTTATGTGCACTTTCATGCACAATTGTTTCATTCATATTAACGAAACTACTCCAAATCAAAAAAACAAAACAACCACCAAAGCAATCATCTAGTACTTTTCTCGATGGATTTATTGAGCGCAAAGCTTTACTTCCTTCATTATTAATATTATGTATTACATTGATGTACGGAGGAATCGGAAGCTTTATCACACTATTCGCTACTGAAGTCGGCATTGCTGATATTAGCCTCTTTTTTTTATGTAACGCACTGGCAATCGCTGTAACTCGTCCATTTTCCGGGAAGCTATATGATGCGAAAGGCCATACATTCGTCATCATTCCAGGAGTTATTATAACGTTTACAGGTATTATTTTATTGTCGTATACAACGACAATTCCGAGCTTAATTATTGCCGCAGCGTGTTACGGAAGTGGTTTTGGGGCGATTCAACCAGCACTACAAGCATGGATGATTGACCGCGTAGCACCACACCGACGAGGAGTCGCAACAGCTACATTCTTCTCAGCATTTGATCTTGGAATTGGTGCTGGAGCGATTATTTTTGGATTCATTGCACATTTTACAAACTATGCAACTGTATATCGTTATTCCTCCCTATTACTTATTGCTTTCCTCTTTATTTACATGACAAGTATAAGAAAACAAAAGCATGGAGATAAAGTGAAACTGTAATCAGTGGGGAGTTTGTCCATCCCCCACTGANNAAATAGCGGGATAAAAATACCGAAAGAGCTGCTGGATAAATTTAGCAGCTTTTTTATTTCACCAATAGATACTAATCCATAAATGTTAGACACTCCCAACTTTTTGATGGCATAAAACTACATTCATTTTCCTACATATTTTTTTAACTTTCATCAAAAAATATACGATGAACTCGCAGACACTTTCCTTCATATGAAATCAAATCATATTATTCTAAAAAACGTGGCTTCTTTACAAAAATACCATTTACAAAAGTTTAAAACCAATAAAATACAGCTATTTCTTTAAAGTAATGTAAATTTTTCATCCCTTTGTAAATTTAGTGTAAATTTTACTGATAAATCATTTACAGTAAATCAAGGCTCAGTTAATAATTACATCGTACATGAAATATAAGGAGTGGAATGCGTGGAATACAATATTCAAGATATGATCTTCCAATTCATTGGTGGATTAGGTATTTTCTTATTCGGGATTAAATACATGGGCGATGGACTGCAACAAGCAGCTGGAGATCGTCTTCGCGATATTCTAGATCGCTTTACAACAAACCCACTTATGGGTGTACTAGCAGGTATGTTAGTTACTATATTAATCCAATCAAGTTCCGGAACAACTGCTTTAACAGTCGGACTTGTAAGTGCCGGATTTATGACATTAAGACAAGCAATCGGTGTTATTATGGGTGCAAACATCGGTACGACAGTTACTGCATTTATTATCGGAATTAAAATCGGAGAATACGCGCTCCCAATTATGGCAGTTGGAGCTATCTTATTATTCTTCTTTAAAAATAAAAAAGTACATTCTTTAGGTCAAGTTGTATTCGGTTTTGGTATGTTATTCTTCGGTTTAGAATTAATGAGCACAGGTATGAAGCCCCTTCGCTCTTTAGAGTCATTCCAAGAATTAACGGTTGGCATGAGCAACAATCCAATTTTAGGTATTGTTGTCGGTACAGTCTTCACTTTAATTGTACAAAGTTCAAGTGCAACAATCGGTATTTTACAAGAACTATTCGGTCAAGGCGCAATCGATTTGCAAGCCGCTCTTCCTGTATTATTCGGTGATAACATCGGTACAACAATTACAGCGGTATTAGCAGCAATCGGTACTTCAATTGCTGCAAGGCGTGCAGCATTAGTTCACGTTATCTTTAATATCGTCGGTACGATTATCTTTACGATTTTATTAGTACCTTTTACAAGTTTAATTCAATACTTCCAAACGTCATTGAACTTAAATCCAGAAATGACAATTGCATTTGCACACGGAACGTTTAATGTAACAAATACTATTATTCAATTCCCGTTCATTGCTGTATTAGCATGGATTGTAACAAAAATTATTCGCGGCGAAGATTCTGCTATTAATTTCAAACCGCAACACTTAAATCCAATCTTTATTGAACAATCTCCAGCCATTGCTTTAACAGAAGCTCAAAAAGAAATTATTCGTATGGCTGAGTTTTCATTACATGGATTAAAAGAAGCAAACCAATTTTTAAACACACAAGATAAAAAGCACGCTGACATGGCTACTCAACTAGAAGGAGCTATTAACAATTTAGATAAAAAAATTACCGAGTATTTAGTTTTACTATCAGAAAAACCACTTTCATCAGCAGACTCTGAGAAGCATTCTGTTTTAGCAGGCGTTGTTGGAGATATTGAACGTGTCGGTGATCATGTAGAAAACCTTGTAGAACTTGTAGATTTCCAAATTTCAAATCGCGTTTCACTATCAGGCGAAGCGCTAGCTGAATTAAACGAAATGCTAGAATTAACGATTTCAACGTTACAAGACGCAGTGGAGGCTTTAACAAACTTCGACACAGAACTTGCTCAAACTGTTATTGCAAAAGAACGGAAAATTGACCAAATGGAACGTGTTCTTCGCAAACGTCACGTATTACGTCTAAACGAACGCAGCTGTTCAGGTGATGCAAGTATCATCTTCGTTGATATGGTAAGTAACTTAGAGCGTATCGGTGATCACGCTGTAAATATCGCCGACGGTGTTTTGGGTGAACAAGGAAAAATCAATTTAAAACAATCATTATAATTAAGAAAGGAGACACTAAATTGCGTCTCCTTTTTTATTTCATTTTTACAACTGTTCTTCCTTTTAACTTTCCTTGCAATATCAGTGTAAACTTCCCATCTAATTCTTCTAATGTAATTTCTTCTGTATGCTCGCTCCTTTATCCGTAACCTTCTTCTTTATCATCTAGAACATATAAGTAAGACTATCCATTTCTTCTTGGCTATATTTTAACAAATCTTACTTCTCTATCACTTTCTCACAATACATATTTTCATTTCTACTAAAAAACCTTATACTTATACTAATTCTATATCTAAAAAGTAAGATGTGGTAAATCTGACTTTTTATAAATAAAGTGAGACTTT
>NUMR01000086.1 GCA_002578045.1 Bacillus cereus | reverse complement strand
ACAATTGGGGTGCAGTTCATAACGATTGCGGCTTTTTTTACGGTTTTCTTTTATATGTCCACTGACGGTTATGATTTGAGTTCTCTGGGAACTTTTCTCCGGCAGTTAGTTTTACCATTTGCGGGTCTTTCACCATACTTCCCGTTTCACCAATTTCTACGTAAATACCATCATTTGGCGCTTTTTGTCCAGAACGAAACCTACGATTTTGTCCCATCTTCATTCTCCTTCCATGACGTCTTGCCTCATTAGTATATCCATTTTAAAAGAAAGCTTTTCTGTCATGTTTAGGAAACAAGTACTATAGCTCGTTCACGCACATATATATATGAATTACATAAGCTAAAGCGGGGATTCCCTTCCTAATTTGTAGAAAAAAAGAAACCAACCTATCTTTAGGCCAGTTTCAAAGGAGAGTCAAACATATACGAGAAGATTACATGTTCATTATAAGCCCCATCATACGAGTGATGTAACCCTTTTCACAATTTGTACATAATGAAAGAAACATTGTTTGAACTTTCGAAAAAGATGTTGACTTTCCTTCATTTCCAACGATAAATAGTAGACACCATAGCGCTTTGCGACGTAAGATGGATATATGGTGAACTTTCCATCTATGATGGTATTACCCAGTTTAACCTCTTATTTCTGCATATTAAAAACGGAAATACAGATAGAAACAAAAAAATTATTATAAGAGGTGAAATTATGAATAAACAACATTTAATCGCATTAGACTTAGACGGCACTTTATTAACAGACGACAAAATAATTTCCACTCGAACGAAACATACAATTGCAAAAGCAAAGGAACAAGGGCATGTTGTCGTCATTTCAACAGGACGTCCATTCCGCGCTAGTTATGGTTACTATAAAGAACTCGGTCTGAATACACCTATCGTAAACTTTAATGGCGCATACGTGCACCATCCCCTTGATTCAAACTGGGGCACACACCACTCTCCTCTTGAGCTAACAACAGCGCAAGAAATTGTCCGAGCTTGTTTTGATTTCGGCGTAAAAAATATATACGCTGAAGTTATGGATGATGTGTATATTCGTGAAATTGATGAAGATAAAAAACACATTTTTGAATTCGGTTCTCCGAAGATTTTTACAGGAGACTTATTAAATATTTTAAACGATCATCCAACTTGCTTATTAATCGACGCACATGATGATCATTCCGCTGCAATTCGTCAACATTTAACAGATATGCACGCTGAAGTTATCGATCACAGAAAATGGGGCGCACCTTGGCCAATTATTGAAATTGTAAAAAGCGGACTAAATAAAGCAGTCGGATTACAAAAAATTTCTAGTCATTACAACATTCCAAAAGAGCGAATTATCGCTTTCGGTGATGAGGATAACGACTTTGAAATGATCGAATTTGCTGGTCATGGCATCGCAATGGGAAATGCCATTCCTGAATTAAAATTACTCGCTAATCATACGACGTTAACGAATGAAGAAGATGGAATCGCCCTATATTTAGAAGAGGTTCTTGGGTTGTAATCTAAAAATTCCCTACTTATAGTTTCTCGCCAGACGTTCATACTATAAGTAGACGCAAGAGGCATCGCGTCGATTGTTTTCAGCTAAATAAAGGGGGTTTTTCGAATGGGTAAAAAGAACAAATCGAAACGTTTTATCCAGCAAGGAGCCGATGCTGTTATGAAGCATGATGCAAGATTCCCGTACAAAGGTACATTAGCTGAGGCAGAAAAAGCGAAAAGAAACTCTTCTTTTGGAGGGGTTTAAATGGGGAACTTACTATTCCAGCGAGCTAGAGATGCTGTTGTAAGTGCCATTTCTTGTTCAAGTGGCTCTGAGCAACAAGAACTCGTGCATAGAGCAAAAAACGCCTTGCAATCCGCTTATGCAAACTCTTCAACCGCCGAAAAAGTTCAGCTACGTGAAATGCAGGAGCAATTGCAAAATATTACGAATTTTCATTAAAAAAGAGGACCAGCTTTGGTCCTCTTTAATCTTTCCGAAACAATCCAAACACCCCAACTGTTTGTAGTATATTTGTAAATGCACCTGGGTCCACTTGTTTAACAATCCTCTCTAATTCATACAGCTCATAACGGGTAATAACCATCATTAACATTTCTTTATTTTCATTTGTATAAGCACCTGTTGCTGGTATAGTCGTAATCCCCCTTACTAATCGTGAGTGAATTACCTTTCGTACATCCGCCCCATTCTTCGTAACAATTAATGCTGTAATTTTTACATGGCGAGTATGAATCGCATCAATAATTCTCGTTGATACATATAAAGTCACTAACGTATATAACGCTTTTTCCCACCCATATACATAACCCGCAGCGATAATGATAATTGCATTAAAAAAGAAAAAGTATGTACCGACAGGTTTATCTTTTATCTTAGATAAAATCATCGCGATGATATCTAAACCACCTGTAGAAGCACCCCATTTTAACGCGATCCCTACCCCAATTGCTGAAATAATCCCGCCAAAAATCGCATTTAATATAATATCGTTTGATACCGCTCGAACTGGGATAATTTCTAAAAACAAGGTCATAAATATAACGCATAGAAAACTAAAAAACGTAAAAGCCTTCCCAACCTTTTTCCACGCTAAAATAACGACGGGAATATTAAATAAACTAAACAAGACCCCTGTAGATATACGAATAGATAAAAAATCACCTAATATTTGTGATAATAATTGAGACAATCCGGCAAACCCACTCGCATATACTTTCGCTGGTGTTAAAAACAAATTCATTCCAATCGCATTTAATAAGCCTGCGACGATTACAACGATTAATTTCTTGATAAGTTCGGTATAATTCAACTTCAAATCCATTTCTAATCCACCTTTATGATTCATAAATGCACCGCTATACATAGTCTTTACGAAAAAGGAAATGATAACCGTACAACGTTTAGAAATGGAGTTGATATATATGCCACATACGAGTGATAATGATAAAAAAGCTCGCGATAATAATGCAAAACGCGCACAAAAAAATGAGCAAGAGCAAAAAAATATTCAGCAAGGCAAGCGCGCATATTCCAAGAAGACTGATCACCTTTGATTACATCGTACATCAACAATTATGTTGATGTACTTTTTTACTTTTTGCAGGAAAAAAACATTAAAAATTCACTTCATGTTCACTTCTATATTCTACAATGGCGATAACATATTCGGATGAGGTGTTAGCATGAGAGGGAAACATATTTTCATTATTACTACACTAATAAGTATATTAATGCTATCTGCTTGCGGACAAAAAAACGGCTCAGCTACAGTGGCTACAGCAATAGACTCAACCATTACGGAGAGCGAATTCGAAAAACAGTTGAAAGATCGTTACGGAAAAGACATGCTATACGAAATGATGGCACAAGACGTTATTACGAAAAAATATAAAGTATCTGACGATGATGTAGAGAAAGAAGTACAAAAAGTGAAAAATCAATATGGAGACCAATTCAAAACAGTACTAGAAAACAATCGTTTAAAAGATGAAGCTGATTTCAAAAATCAAATTAAGTTCAAACTCGCTATGAATGAAGCGATTAAGAAAAGCGTTACAGAAAAAGACGTGAAAGATCACTACAAACCAGAAATTAGAGCAAGTCACATTTTAGTAAGTGATGAAAATGAAGCGAAAGAAATAAAGAAAAAACTAGACGCCGGTGCTTCATTTGAAGAATTAGCAAAACAAGAATCGCAAGATCTACTATCAAAAGATAAAGGCGGAGACCTCGGTTACTTCGCGTCAGGTACAATGACACCTGAATTTGAAACCGCTGCCTACAAACTAAAAGTCGGACAAATTAGCGATCCTGTTCAATCACCAAACGGCTATCACATTATTAAATTAACTGGTAAAAAAGATTTAAAGCCTTATGATGAAGTGAAAGACTCTATTCGCAAAAACTTAGAAGAAGAACGTATCGCCGATCCTACATTCAGTCAAAAACTGTTACAAGATGAATTAAAAAAGGCAAATATTAAAATCAACGATAGTGACTTAAAAGATACATTTACTCTTGCGTATGGGCAAGGGAATTAAAAAGCACCGCCTTATTTTTTTATATAAAGTGAAACTTTAATCAGTGGGGGGGTTTTGTCCATCCCNNACAAATAGCGGGATAAAGTAAGGCGGTGCTTTATTCACTTTATTTTTTAAAGTACGTCCAACCCTCTTCTTGGTAAACCTTCTCTTCTTTCATCATTTTACCAAGTGCACGCTTAAACGCAGCTTTACTCATATTAAAGCGCTCACGAATATCTTCTGGATGGCTCTTATCCCAGAACGGCATTGCTCCGCCGCGACTTTCCATATATTCACAAATAACCGCTGCGTCATCTTCCATCCCTTCTTCTTTACGAGGAAGAAGGGATATGTTAATTGTACCGTCATCTTTTACATCAATAATACGGCCCGTTACACGCTGACCGATGCGGACTTGTTCTTTTCTTTCTGTATGGTGTAAAAATGCACGGAAATGCTCATCTGTTAATACGAATGAACCAACTTGAAGCGAGCGATATACACGTCCATTTACGTTTTTATTGCGCATAGATGGTGTTGCGTCTACAACAATTTCTTGCATATCACTGTCTCTTGCCGGAAGAGCGATAAGACGATCACGATTCGTTAATTTTAACGTACAGTATAATTCGTCTCCTACTTCTGGCCAAACTGGTGTGTAAATTGGAAACTCATCAGCTGGAATTAAAATATCTTTTGAAACACCGATATCAACAAACACACCTAAACTAGGAATAACTTCTACAACTTTTACCCAGTTCCAGTCATACGTTGTAATAATTGGCTCTTTCATCGTTGCTGAAATACGATTTTGGTGATCAAGATATAAGAATACATTAATCGTATCGCCTTCTTCAATTTCTCCAGCTACTTCGTTTTTATGTAGGAAAATTTCTTCCTCTTCATTCCCAACCATATATCCGATTTCCGTTTGGCGTAAAACAGTTACCTGTTCAATCGATCCTAATTGCAAATACATATTTTTTAATTCCCTTCTCTCTATATAAAGTAAAACTTTAATCAGTGGGGGGACAGCCCGACTCCTACCTAACTTCTTTGCTCCAAATGAATTTTGAGATGGGAGTCTTACTTCCCGCAAATAGCGAGATAAAATTATCTTTTTTATCATTCCAAACAAAAGTTAATTATAACACGATTTTTCCTTTATTTGTCCGACTGTCCAAAATTCACTATAATAAAATGAGGTTACATGAATATAAGTATGAAAACACTTAAGTCTAGACTCGTTTTCAGCTATACTTTAGTATGTACAGTACATAGCCTTTAGGCACAAGAAAGATTAGAATTTTATTTGGAGGTGCTAACTATGGCAAAAGATAGTTCTTTTGACATCGTTTCGAAAGTAGAATTACCTGAAGTAACAAACGCAATTAACATCGCATTAAAAGAAATCCAAAACCGATATGACTTTAAAGGAAGTAAAAGTGATATTAAATTAGAAAAAGAAGTACTTGTTTTAACTTCTGACGACGAGTTCAAACTAGAGCAAGTAAAAGACGTTCTCATTTCTAAACTTGTAAAGCGTAACGTTCCAATTAAAAACTTAGATTACGGGAAAGTGGAAGCTGCATCTGGTAACACTGTTCGTCAACGCGCTACACTTCAACAAGGTATCGATAAAGATAACGCGAAAAAAATTAACAACATCATTAAAGAAATGAAATTAAAAGTAAAAACACAAGTACAAGATGATCAAGTACGTGTTACAGCGAAAAGCCGCGATGACTTACAAGCTGTAATCGCAGCTATTCGCAGCGCTGATTTACCAATCGACGTACAGTTCATTAACTACCGCTAAAAAGAAAACTCCTCTCATTAGAGGAGTTTTTATACTTATTAAGAGCAACACCATATCGCTTTATCAAATGATTTTTTTGGAATATATACTTTATTATTTTCGATTTTGTATTTAATATTATTTCTCTCGAGAACTGCTGTATCAATTGAATGAACGATATCGCCCCACTGAACAAATTTCCCATCGTCGCCCTTGTCCAAAAAATACAAACTTACGAATACGATAAGAAGACATAAACATAGAGCGAACAACTTCTTTTTCTTCAAACATTTCGCCTCATCATAAATTGTCAATTGAGCATCAAAAGAGATCACCATCATTTCCGTCTCTTTTTAACCGCAATTAGAAACGCAAGAAACAATACGTTTACACCGACTATTAAGGAGATAAATAACCAATTCACACCTGTCTCTTCGCTAACTTTATACACATTCGATTCTTCACGCTTTAAAACGAGATAAAACTTTCCGTTTTCTTCTCTTATAATTTCGTCTTCTAACAATCCTCTTAACTCTTGTTTTTCACCAACTGCACTTACTGGTAAGAGAACTTTTTGTGTTTCTTTCGTATTATTAATCGCTACTAATGTTACTTCATCTTTATACTGTCGTTTTAGTACACTCATTCCGTTTTTATCATATAAAAGCTCAAATGTACCGCGTCGCAAAGATGGTCTCACTTGCCTAAGCTCACCAAGTTTTGTTATGTGTTGTATAAACTTTTCATCTGATTTAAAATCCATTAATCGTCTATTATCCGGTATATCTCCTCCATCTAGTGCGATTTCAGTTCCGTAATAAAAATTCGGAATTCCCTGGGATGTTAATAAGTACGTAAGCGCTAGTTTTAAACGAGATGGCGGATAATACATATTCTCTTTTGCAATACGTGCAAATCTTTTTGTTTCTTGATTATCTAAAAACGTAGTAAATTCCCCTTCTTTTTTACTCACATCATATAAAGGTTTCACCGATATATCCGCTTTTGAAAATGACTCTACTATTTTCTCGTTATATTCATTATTTCCCTTTGTCATAATACGAAAATCTTTCTTTATCCCCTGCACATCTTTTTGCACATCATCCCAAAAAGCGCGTGGCTTTTTGTCACTATGTATCACATAACCCCCATCTAAATCAAATTTTTTTATCCACCATTTCATCGAGTTAATTACTTGTTGTTCGTCTTCTCCAAATGGAAATTGAAATATAACTTTCATTCCTTTTTGGTGAGCTTCTTTTACAAGCTCTTTTACATCATTTCCTGTCCCGAAATGTTCATTTACTTTTTGAAAGTTTTGAACGTCTAATCCATCGTACTTTTCACTTTCAAAAAGCGGAGAAAGCATAATAGCGGTAAAGCCCATTTCTTTTATGTAATCCAGCCTTTTTATAATCCCTCGTATATCCCCGCCTTGATATGCATCTAAGTTCCCGACCTCAAGTTTTTTATCATTTTTCGGTTCTCCATTATTGAAGCGATCAATCATAATAGAATATATGACTTCGTCTCGCCACTCTCTTTTTTCGTCAGCAAAAGTATGTATTGGTACAAATAAAATGACAGCTAAACAAAAACAAATGAATAGTTCCCTAGACCGTATTTTTCTCACACGCATCCCCCAATTTTTTTAATTGTAAGAATATTATACCAATTATTCAAACGAATCGCATACGCTGATTTCATCCCTTCAAAAATAAATCATGTTAGGTTTTGTTACATAGATTATAAAATTTCCTGAAAATTTAGTTGATTTTCATTTCAATTTCAAATATGATATGAAATATAACAAAATAATGTAATATTTTCTAACATTACAGGAGGGGTTGCATGAATACGGGCGATACGATTTTTATGTTTGTAACGACAGTAATGGTCATGTTAATGACACCAGGATTGGCACTTTTTTACGGAGGCATGGTTCGCAGTAAAAATGTACTGAGCACAACAATGCATAGCTACAGCGCAATGGCTATCGTCTCCATTCAGTGGATTGTGATCGGTTATTCTTTATCATTCGGACCAGATTGGCACGGACTTATAGGCAATCTCGATTGGTTCGACTTAAACGGAGTTACCTACGCACCAAATCCAGACTACTCATCTACTATTCCTCACAACTTATTTATGATGTTCCAACTTATGTTCGCTATTTTAACTCCCGCTCTAATTTCAGGTGCATTTGCTGAAAGAATGCGATTTTCTGCCTTTCTCATTTTTATCCTTCTTTGGACAACAATCGTTTACAATCCTGTCGCTCATTGGGTATGGGGCGTTGGCGGATGGCTAAGAGAACTTGGTGCACTAGACTTCGCCGGCGGAAATGTCGTTCATATCACTTCCGGTGTTGCTGGTCTTGTATTAGCTATTTTCCTCGGAAAACGAAAAAACATAAGCGGCACCTCTCCTCACCATTTACCATTTACGATGTTAGGCGCCGGTCTACTATGGTTCGGCTGGTTCGGTTTTAACGTCGGGAGCGCATTATCCTTAAACGACGTAGCTTTAACTGCATTTATTAATACAAATATAGCCGCTGCTGCCTCCGCTCTAACTTGGATGCTATCTGAATGGTTCTTCCAATCAAAACCAACTGCGATGGGAGCTGCTTGCGGGGTTGTTTCTGGGTTAGTCGCAATTACGCCAGCTTGCGGATTTATTCCCCCCTTCTCCGCTCTTCTTATCGGAGCAATTGGCGGTATATTATGTTTCGGTGCTGTCTTTTTCTTAAAAACGAAATTCGGGTACGACGATACACTAGATGCCTTTGGGTGCCACGGCATCGGAGGAACTTGGGGTGGCATTGCAACCGGTCTTTTCGCAACTACTGCTGTAAACGGTGATGGAGCTAACGGTTTGTTTTATGGAAACGCCGCTTTACTGTTTAAACAACTTGTAGCAATTGGAGCAACATATACATTTACAATCATCATGACGTATGCCATTATTAAAGCAATTAACTTTTTCCTCCCTGTTCGGGTAGATGAGCACGAGGAACACGTGGGGCTTGATATTTCAATGCATGGTGAGAAAGCTTATGAATATACCGAACGAGTAAATTAAAAAAGAGATGCAATCTAATGGTATTAGATTGCATCTCTTTTATCGTACTAGGCGACATACCCCATCATTAATATATCCACGATTCTTCGGATATATCAACGATTTTTCAAATATATATCGATTGTTACTTTCAATATATCGACGTTCCGATACGATATATCAATTCACCAACAAATCCCAACGTGATGAAAACGAAAAATCCCCCTGTGTAACTTTGCACACAAAAAAAGACGACCTCGATTCGGTCGTCTTTCCCGATTTATTTCGGAGCATTTCCTACATATTGCGAAATATCAACATTTAACGCTTGTGCTAAACGCATTCCGTAGTCGTGATCTGCACGGAAGAAATTACAAACAGCTAATAATTTTGTGCGCTCATTTACGTCTTTCAAGTCGTTTGTTAAGTTTGCAATTAAGTTGTCTTGCTCTTCTTTAGAGAATGAACGGTAACGCTCACCTGCTTGTTTGAAATCATTTGGTTTCTCGATTTTTTCACGAGATACGTAGCCTTCTACTTTCATAGTTGAATCGCGGTACATTGGATCTTCAACTGGATTTTCTGTATGACGGCTCGGTTCATAGTTTACTGTAGATGGGTTTTGGTTCAGTTGCATCGCACCATCACGTTGTTGGTTACGAACAGCTGCGTATGGGCAGTTTACAGAAATTTGTAAGTAGTTTGCCCCAAGGCGATAACGCTGTGTATCTGGGTAAGAGAATAAACGCCCTTGTAATAATTTATCTTCAGATGGTTCAATACCATTTACAGTTGCACTTGGCGTGAACGCCGCTTGTTCTACTTCCGCAAAGAAGTTTTTCGGGTTACGATTTAACGTCATTGTCCCCACTTCAATTAATGGGAAGCGATCTTCTGGCCATACTTTCGTTGGATCTAATGGATCAAAGTCTAAAGAGTCCATTTCATCTAATTGCATAATTTGTACGTGTAAATCCCATTTTGGATAGTTTCCTTTTTCAATTGCATCGAATAAGTCACGAGTTGCATGGTTGAAGTCTTTTCCTTGTACTTCTTGCACTTCTTTCGCACTTAAATTACGTACGCCTTGCAGTGGTTTCCAGTGGTATTTCATATAAACGATTTTGCCTTCTTCATTAATCCATTTAAATGAATGGACGCCGAAACCTTCCATTTCACGATAGTTTGCTGGTGTACCGTAATCAGAAAATACCCATGTCATCATATGTGTAGATTCTGGAGTTAACGTCATGAAATCCCAGTAACGATCTGGTGTTTGAACATTTGTATCAGGTGCTGGTTTTAAAGAATGCACCATATCTGGGAATTTAATTGCATCACGAATGAAGAAAACTGGTAAATGGTTGCCTACGATATCGTAGTTTCCTTCTTGTGTATAAAATTTAACAGCGAAACCACGTGGATCACGAGCTGTTTCTGGAGAACCCTGCCCATGAATAACCGTTGAGAAACGAACGAATACAGGTGTTTCAGTTCCTTCATCTTGTAAAAATGCTGCTTTCGTATATTGCTTCATGCTGTTTTTCGTTACGAATACGCCGTGAGCACCAGCACCACGTGCATGCACCACGCGCTCTGGAATACGTTCACGATCAAAATGCGCAAGCTTTTCTATTAAATGATAGTCTTCTAATAAGACTGGTCCACGGCGACCAGCTGTACGAGAATTTTGGTTGTCTCCAACTGGAGCACCTTGGTTCGTTGTTAAGCGATTAATTGGATTCATCAAGGGAAACCTCCTCTTCAATTCATAGTAATGATTACTTATTTAAAATTATTATAAATTAATTATTATTCAAAATTAAATCTTTGTCAACTATTCCCTTCATTTTTTTGAAACAATTTCAGCTAAGCAATCAATACATAGGGGCACCGCCAGCATTTCGGAAAAAAAACACGCTAAGAAAAATAAGTAATAAAAAGCTAATTCGACCTTACTTATAAGGTGCATTTTTTATGGCTAAATTTTCTTCAAAAGAAAAAATCCAAGCGGTGAAACGATATTTAGATGGTATAGAAAGTGGAAAAACAATTGCTAAATCTATAGGAGTTACTCCTGTTGTACTTTATTATATGAATGAACAAGGGACATCTATCAGAGAAACAGCGGCACTTTTCAATATTCCGTCTTATGAAACACTTCGGAAATGGAAAATAGCTTATGAAACAGGAGGATTGGATGCCCTACAATCAAAGAAAAAGGGGCGTCCAACCATGAAAGATAAAAAAATAAAACCAGTAGTTGAAGGCTCAAACGAAGCCTTACAAGCGGAAAATGAGCGTTTACGTATGGAAAATGCATATTTAAAAAAGTTGAATGCCTTAGTTCAAAACAAGGAAAAATCACCAAACAAGACAAAGCGCAAGTAATCTATGAGTTAAGGCATGAATTTCCTGTCAAGGGGTTACTTCAACTCGCAAACATTCCACGTAGTACGTACTATTACTGGATGAAACAGTTTAATCGCCCTGATCCAAATGCGGAGGTAAAAGAACTGATTCAAGCTATTTATAATGAACATGATGGGTGTTATGGTTATCGTCGTATTCGTGATGAACTTATGAATCGTGGACACAAAATAAATCATAAAAAAGTGTATCGCCTTATGAAAAAATTAGGGTTAAAGTGCCTTGTTCGTATGAAAAAATATCGCTCTTACAAAGGGACAGTTGGGAAAATTGCGCCAAATATTTTAAATCGCAATTTCCAAGCTGAAAAACCAAATGAAAAGTGGGTTACAGATATTACGGAGTTTAAGTTATGTGGGGAGAAATTATACCTATCACCAATGTTGGATTTATTTAATGGTGAAATTATCACGTATACAATTGGTTCAAGACCGACCTATTCCCTTGTTTCAACGATGTTAGACCAAGCTTTTGAACGTGTAACAGCTCAGGACACACTCCTTATTCATTCTGATCAAGGTTGGCACTATCAAATGAAACAATATCGTCATTCTCTTAAGAACTGTGGCATAACTCAAAGTATGTCTCGCAAAGGAAACTGTTATGACAATGCCGTTATTGAAAATTTTTTCGGTATCATGAAATCGGAATTTCTGTATCGAAAAGAATTTGAAAGTATAACACATTTCAAACAAGAATTAGCAAAGTATATAGAATACTATAATCATAAAAGAAGTAAAGCAAAATGAAAGGGTATGAGCCCGGTACAATACCGGGCTCATACCCAAGAGGCTGCCTAATGAAACGACCTGTCTAACTTTCGGGGGTCACTTCAAAGGTAGATTTAGCTTTTTATATACAGTGCCTCACTACAATATTTTTTTAAAAATTCATGTTCGGTTACCTAATTACGCAATATTCTTAAAGAGGTCTTCGTTATTTTCGCAAGTAATTCGTACATTTTTATTTTCTTCCACTCAAAATCATTGCATTTCCTAATACTTTTTTGTTCAATAAAAGCTTTGGTAACTTCATTTCTTCAGAAAGTTTGTAGCTATTCAATTTAGATATATCAAGTTTCTTTAGATTATTTAAAAGCTCTTCTGTATCTCCAAATATTTTTTCATCCATAAACAAATCTAAGAAGATGAATTCGCCACCAGGTTTTAACACTCTTAAAGCCTCTTTAATTAATTCTGTTTTATTTCGCTTATCTTTTACTTCATGAAATGTTAGACAACTTACAACTATATCAAATTCATCATCCTGTAAAGGGAGATTAGCGGCACTTGCTTTTAGAAAATCAATCCTATCAGATACACCCTCTATCTCAGCATTCTGTTGGCATTGCCCCCGTGAATATTCCCAATTCTCCCCCCAATAATCAATTCCAGTTAAAAGAGATTTAGGAAAAGCTATCGCAAGCTTAATAATCAATGATCCACTACCTGTTCCAATATCTAATATTTTTCCTTTTCCATTCCAATTCACTTTTTTAACCATTAAATCATGTATTCTTGATTGGTAATTCTTTCCAAATGATGCGAATTGGTAAGTAGAATAAGAAAGTATAAACGTTATATAAATAAAAGGCATCGCTATAAGCCCTGATAGGACTCGCAGATATAAAGTAATTGGCAATAATGTTATTAATAAAAGAACTATTGAGATTATCAAAAATATAATCAGTTTTTTCATTCGAATCCATGTTTGATATTTAGTTTTTTTTCTCATCTTTTCTATCCTCTTCTACAAGATTAATCTTTTCGTTTATTAACAAATAGTTGGTTATAAGTTTTTAAGCATTCCTTAAGAAGTCACTTCAATTCATTTTCATAGTTCCATATACCATGCTCCAATGTTTTTTCCAAAAGAAATTTTTCGCGGTCACTATGGGCGTATTGAAAATACACCTTATATTGTTCGGACTTGAGTTCTTCTAATTTTATTTCTATTTTCTTAATATAGGATTCAATATTATGAATAATATCATCTAAGTAACAAGTACATTCATACTCTATAAATATTTTATTCATTGAATCTGTTAATTTATACGCTTACTCTTTCGTAATTTTTGCAAGCGGTGAAATTCCTCCAATCATTTTATAGCACCCAATTAAATCTTGGAG
Organism: Bacillus cereus; assembly: GCA_002578045.1. Classification (GTDB taxonomy): domain Bacteria; phylum Bacillota; class Bacilli; order Bacillales; family Bacillaceae_G; genus Bacillus_A; species Bacillus_A cereus_AK. The sequence continues at coordinate 22,568 of NUMR01000086.1, read as the reverse complement.
TGCTTCTTTCGATGGCTTACGCCCATAGAAAATATTCGTGTAATACGCCTCTACTTCATCTAATGACTCTGGTGTTCCATACGTCATTACGAGTAAACCTATTTTTCTTTGTCATCTATTTAACACCTCAATTTTGTAAATGAGAATACTTTTATCGACTATCGTGTTCCACAATCTATGCGTATAAAATTAGCAACTGCTTTTGATTCAAATGTTATTAATGAATCATTCCAAAATGCATTGAACATTGCTAAAAAAGCCGCTAGGAAGTGTAGTTGATTATCAGACTACTATGTATTTAATAATAGCATTACCAATGCTTCCGTTGCTTTATTCTCTAAAACACATGAAGCTGAGCATAATGGAGAACTTATGAAAAATTCAATTGGATACTTTACTAATACGTTTAAAGCTATAGTTTACAACTACATTGATAGCTTTAAAGAGATTCACAATGTTGCTAAACGTAAAAAAATAAGCATTTCGGACTAGCTATTTTTAAAAAGTTTATTGAGGGGTAATGAAAATTTAAATTGTACAAATTCGATAAGTTAAATACGACCGACAATTATTTTCATTTAAAGAGGAAAAAATAATTGTCATGTCTAAACATCGGCATGGTATGTTACGTCATATATATTTTTTTCGGAAAAACACATATAAAAATAATAGAGTCTATTACTTGTTTTCAATCTAAATCCTTCCTCCCTTTACAAAGAACAACTAGCAGAAAAGGAGATACAGCATGCAGAAAGTAATTCGAATTATTTCATCTTCAGGGGTTAATATCATATTTACTCTCGTTATTTTAATGATGTGTTGGAGTATATACCAACAAGATGAATTGAAATTTAATTTTATTTGTATATTGGGCGTATTAATATTCACCGCTTCAATATGTATATTCATTTTCCTAACAAGAAATATAAGCACACAAAAGTATATCTTTACCATAAGCATATTATATTTAATACTTTCTATTGCAATGGTTAAATTGGTTCCATCTACACCTATCTCAGATTTCCTTTACATGTTAGATGGTGCTAAGGACCTTGCATCAGGGAACTTTGATGCCATAAAAAGCAATCAGTATTATTTTTGGAATTCTAGTCAGTTAGGTTTTACAATTTATGAGGCGATTATTCTCAAACTGACTTCACACAATTACTTTTCACTACAGTTTTTAAATATTGTATATACATTACTAACAGGTCTAGCTATTTTTCACATCGCTAAAAACCGATTCAACAATGAAAAACTAGGAAGATTTAGTTTACTTTTATACGTAACATCTATTAATTTATTTTTGCTAATTCCTGTACTTACCAATCAACATCTTTCTATAATGTTGTTCTCTTGGGGAGCATATCACCTATTAGCTCGTAGTGAAAATAAAGATTATAGAAATATGATTTGGGGCGGGCTACTCTTTGCACTAGGTAATATTATTTACCCTATGGGAATTCTATTTTTAATAGCAGCGGGATTATTTCTTTTATTCTTCCATAGTAATATATTCAAAAGAAATATCATTTCTGCAGTAACATTTACTTCTTCATATTTAATTATTTTATATAGTTTAGCTTTTATTCCAGTAATACTTAATATCTCAGATAAGCCCACAACGAACATTGACATGAATTGGAAATTAGTTATAGGATTAAATAAAGAATCCAATGGTCAATATTCATTAGAAGACTTCTCTAAACTAAAAGAAAGCATTCTTAATTTTGATGTGGAGGAGCACGATAGAATTCAACGTGAATTAATAAAAGAAAGAACAGAAGATTTACCAAGTCTCCTTCCGTTGATGAATAAAAAGAATACTATAATGTGGGGAAGCCCTACTGATTCTTACTTGTATATTCCTATGAATGATATTGGTAGAAGTGAAATAAATAATAATCTTTTTGTGAAATTAGACTTTATACATTATGTTTCAATTATGATACTAAGTGCATGCTCAGCCCTTATTTTTCTACTTAATTCTCCGTTAAAAAACTTGAGGGTTAAGTACTTCCAAATTCTTGTGATTGGTGCTTTTTTAATCTTTTTAGTGACTGAAGTTCAAATTAGATATCGTTACTTCTTCTTCCCTATCTTTATTATACTTGCAGCCTTTTCTTTACAATATATAGCGAAACCTTTGACCTCAATTCAAAAAGGAAAATAGATATTTGCAAACATTGTATAAAGTAAAACTTTAATCAGTGAAGTTTTGTCCATCCAGCACTGATTATTAGCCTACACCAATCGGGATTTTACGAGCAGCCCCACTCCCACCTAACTTCTTTACTTCAGCCGAATTTTGAGGTGGGAGTTTTACTGCTCGCAAATAGCGGGATAAAAAACCATCCTTTTGAATTTGATGCAAGATAGGATGGAACAGCTCTTCCCAAATGGAAGACCTCTGTATCCGATAAATAAGAAATTTAGAAATGGTAGAATGACATGGTATTTTTGCATGAGAAAAAATACGTAAAAACTATCTATATGTAGCATTTTGTTTACATGCGAAACGAACAGAGCGGAACCCTTCAACATATTGAATCAACAAAATTTTTACGATACAGAAGACTGCCCCATAGGAGATTGATAGAACGGTTTCACTAATTTATAAACAATATTCCAATTCATTTTTTTCAATACGAACGAAATGGTGGTCTTCGTCACACATAGCTTCATAAAATTTACAGTTTTATGTAATCTCAATATTTTGTTGATTATAAAACATAAAAAATGCCTCCTTTCTTTTTATTATTATAGAAAAGGGGACATTTTTAAAGTGTTTTTTTAAAATTGTATTGACAACATTGTTTTTCCCTATTCTTTAATATTCACTCCATACTTTTCAAACCACACATGAATTTGTGCTAAATGAGCTAAAAGTTGCGGCCCAGTCATTAATTGGCCGAACCAAGGTTTTTGAAATGCACTTCCGCCCGATTGGATCAATTCATTCATCTGCCCTTTCTCAAATAACTCATGCAAAATTGAGCCTTTATCCGTTAATAAATCCTGTAACCACACTGTTACTGCTTTTGTATAGTGTGGATTATGCGTTTTCGGATATGGACTCTTCTTTCTATATAAGATGTCATGCGGAAGTATCCCTTCTAACGTTTTACGCAATAGACCTTTTTCGCGGCTTTCATACATTTTCATTTCCCAAGGAATATTCCACGCATATTCGACAAGACGATGGTCTGCAAATGGAACGCGCACTTCTAAGCTTGCACCCATACTCATACGGTCTTTTCTGTCTAATAATGTTGTCATAAACCATACCATGTTTAAATAAAATAATTGTCGTCTTTTCGCTTCGAGTGAACGTTCTCCCTCTAAAATAGGAACTTCTTGAATGGATTCTTCATAACGTTGTTGTACATATTGTTGTAAATTCAATTTATTTCGCCATTCTTTTTTCAAAAGTTGCTCCCTTGCTTCTGTAGAGCGCATCCATGGAAATGCACTTGATTGTAAATCATCTTCTCTATAAAACCACGGATACCCACCGAATATTTCATCTGCACATTCCCCTGATAAACCGACGACAAAATCTTGTTTAATTTCACGACAAAACCATAATAATGAGGAATCAATATCTGCCATACCAGGCAAATCACGAACGAGTACTGCTTCTGTTAAATACTCTGCTAGTTGTTCATTCGAAATGACGCAACGATGATGGATTGTTTCAAATGTCCCAGTCATTAAGTTAATAAATGGCGCATCTGAATTTGGCTGAAATGCATTTGCTTTAAAGTATTTGTCATTATCTTCGTAATCAATAGAATACGTGTGTAATTGGCCTTTCCCTAATCTTTCATATTCTTTTGCAGCGATTGCTGTAATCGCACTCGAATCCACGCCGCCCGATAAAAATGTACATAGTGGTACGTCAGAAACGAGTTGTCTTGTAATCGCATCTTGTAATAAAAAGCGTGTTTTCTCTACTGTTTCTTCAAAGGAATCTTCATGTTTTTTACTTTCTACATTCCAATACCTCCATATACATAAACCATTCTTTGAAAATGTCAACGCATGACCCGGACGCAATTCTTTTATACCAGCATAAATACCGTGACCAGGTGTTCTAGACGGTCCAAGGCCAAATATTTCTGATAATCCTTCTAACGTGACTTCAGCTTTCACATCTGGATGCGCTAGTATCGCCTTTAACTCTGAGCCAAATAACAATCGCCCACTATCATATTTATAAAAAAGCGGCTTTACACCTAATCGATCTCTCGCAATAAACACTTGTTCTTTCTGTTCATCCCATACTGTAAACGCATATATACCGTTTAAATGATCCACACATTCTTCTTTCCATTCCATATAAGAAGCTAATAATACTTCCGTATCGGAATGACCTTTGAACGTATATCCTCTTCTTAATAATTCCTTTCGAACGTCTTCTGTGTTATACAGTTCGCCGTTGTAGCAAATGGCATAATTTGTTTTATCCTTTAAACAAGTCATCGGCTGTTTACCACCCTCAGGGTCCACAACGATTAACCGTTTATGCCCAAATGCGACATTACCTTTAATCCAGACTTTATTATCATCTGGGCCACGCTTCGTTAACGTCTCAGCCATCTTCGTAACCACATCTCTTTCTCCTTCTAATGAGCGTTTATAATCCACCCATCCTGTAATCCCGCACATATAAATCATCCTTCCATCTTATTTCTTTTCCTAAACGAGCAGTAATCCCCACCCTATGAGTACGAATCCAAAAAATTATAAACTTGACAATAACCTACTATCCACATAGGAAATATAATTTCCACTCAGTAAAACGTGTTTTATTGTATGCCCACCTATGTCTAGGTGTGTCTAGTTATAAAGAATGCGCGAACTGTCTATAACAAGAATAACTACTTTCAATAAAGGAGAAATCATGTATGGTACAACGTAAACATATTTTATATAATCAACCCCGCGCTCATACAGTCGGCAATGTAGAATATATAAACAATGAATGGGTATTCTTTGATGATGAAAATGATGAAGCATTTTTATTAGAAGATATTGCCGAAGATGGTTTTGAAGTTTTATATAACAACAACTGGCTACCAGCTCGTTTTTATGAACAAAACATAGTGCAAATTGCAAATGAACAACACCCTCTACAAGATGGGGAAATGATACGAATTCGTAAAAAATTACTTCTTAGCTATAATGAATGGCTTGATGAGTTGCCTGATTCCGCCTTCGCATTGTTGACGGAATCATTACAATCCCTTCATTACTCTTTATATGATTGCATGTATTGTCATAATTATTTATCCTTCTTGCCGAAAGAAGAACCCTGCGAAGGGGTAAATATTCTTTTATTTGATAATGAAGAGATGATCTGTATACTGCAGCATCATTTCGTTCGTCACGCTACTTCTAATAAAAATATTTTCCGTTTTACGAAAGTAAATGGAGAGAAGCTACATATCGATGCGACATAAAATAAAAAGCCACCTTATCTCCCAAATATTTGAGGTTATAAGGTGGTTTTATTTTTTATTAGAATACTTGCCAGCCCATCGGTAATTTCAGTCCAAGGTAAAATACCGCTACAAGTGCGACAATAAATAAGCCCCAAACTGCCCCTGTTGGTTTGTTTTTGCTCATTTTTATAAGAACCATTTCCATTCCACCGATAACTAAAATACCAGCTACCATTTTTAAACCATACCACATGTGCATGCTACTTGTTGCTGTCTTCATAATGCTCATGTACAACATGAAACCTGTCACAATAATGATAATATACATGAGACGAAGCACCATATGTACACCTTTCCCTTTTCTTCCTGCCGAATAAAAAGAATACGCTACAAAAAATAAAATTAAACCTAACGCCCATGCTGTAATATGCATATGTATCATCGTATCCCTTACCTCCCCTTTTCACACTTTTTCACTCTATATGATAGCATGTTCATTTACTTTCAGGAAATAATTCGCTTTTTTACATTTAAATGATATAATATTTAGAGTATTTACAAACTTCTCGCAATAGAAAAAGGGGGAACAATCATGATTCAAACTAAGGATATTATCGAACTTACAGATACATACGGGGCAAATAACTATCATCCACTTCCAATCGTTATTTCTAAAGCGGAAGGTGTTTGGGTAGAAGATCCTGAAGGAAACCGCTATATGGACTTACTAAGCGCATACTCTGCAGTAAACCAAGGTCATCGTCACCCTAAAATTATCAATGCTTTAATTAATCAAGCAAATCGTGTTACGTTAACTTCTCGTGCTTTCCATAGCGATCAATTAGGTCCTTGGTACGAAAAAGTTGCGAAACTAACTAATAAAGAAATGGTACTTCCAATGAATACAGGTGCAGAAGCTGTTGAAACTGCAATTAAAACAGCTCGCCGCTGGGCTTATGATGTGAAAAAAGTAGAAGCAAACCGTGCTGAAATCATCGTTTGTGAAGATAACTTCCACGGACGTACGATGGGTGCTGTTTCTATGTCATCAAACGAAGAGTACAAGCGCGGCTTCGGTCCAATGCTTCCTGGTATAATCGTTATTCCTTACGGTGATTTAGAAGCACTAAAAGCTGCAATTACACCAAACACAGCTGCGTTCATTTTAGAGCCAATCCAAGGCGAAGCAGGAATTAATATCCCACCAGCTAGTTTCTTAAAAGCAGCGTTTGAAGTATGTAAAAAAGAAAACGTTTTATTCGTAGCTGATGAAATCCAAACAGGCTTAGGCCGTACCGGTAAAGTATTCGCTTGCGACTGGGACAATGTAACTCCTGACATGTACATACTTGGTAAAGCACTTGGCGGCGGTGTATTCCCAATCTCTTGCGTTGCAGCAAACCGCGACATTTTAGGTGTATTCGAGCCAGGTTCTCACGGTTCTACATTCGGTGGTAACCCACTTGCATGTGCTGTTTCTATCGCAGCCCTTGAAGTGTTAGAAGAAGAAAAACTAACAGAACGTTCTCTTCAATTAGGAGAAAAATTAGTTGGGCAATTAAGAGAAATTGATAACCCAATGATCACTGAAATTCGTGGTAAAGGTTTATTCATCGGTATCGAATTAAATGAGCCAGCTCGTCCTTACTGTGAAAAACTAAAAGAAGCTGGTCTATTATGTAAAGAAACACACGAAAACGTAATTCGTATCGCACCACCTCTAGTAATCTCTGAAGAAGATTTAGAGTGGGCATTCCAAAAAATTAAAGATGTATTATCTTAATGATAGAGAGGTTGTCCTACATGTTGGGACAACCTCTTTCTTTTTATACTAGTTTATCTCGCCATTTGTGGGCAGTAAGACTTCCATCTCAAAATTCGGCTGAAGTAAAGAAGTTAGGTGGAAGTCGGGCTACCCGTAAATGCCCGATTGGTGAGAACTAATAATCAGTGGGGGGATGAACAACACCCCACTGATTAAAGTTTCACTTTATTATAAAATAAATTGAAATTGTAATTTTCTGTATTTTACAGGAAGGAGGCACTATATGTTATTGAGATATGGTAAACATATTAACTATTTAGCTACATCTTTTATTTTAGTTACATTTCTTGGTTTCACACTTTCCACAGGCTTAGTCACTACTCAACTTCTACTACATTTACACTACTGAAAGCACCATTTTGGACTGCTGTTATTCTTACTATTATTAGGTTTGGAAAAGAAAGAAACGCGCTTGTAGTTATATTATTTAGTATTTGCACACTCGCACTCATCGGATTATATATTTTTGCCATTATAGATTTTTTCAATAATCCAAGACCATAAAAAAGAGCTATCATTCACACAAGATAGCTCTTTTCTTCATTTCACTATATTCCGCAAAGTACCAATTCCTTCTACTGTAACAACAACTTCATCACCAGTATGTAAAAACTTCGGTGGTGTAAAGCCTTTTCCTACACCAGCTGGCGTTCCTGTTGCAATAATATCGCCTGGTTCTAATGTCATTCCTTTACTTATTGTTGAAATAATATCTTCTATTGAAAAAATCATTTTATTTGTGTTTGAAGTTTGCCTTACTTCTCCATTTACTACTGTTTCAATGTGTAACGCATTCGGCGCTCTAACCATCGATTTATGAATTAAATACGGCCCCATCGGACAAAACGTATCAAAGCTTTTTCCAAGGAAAAATTGCTTATGCTTCCTTTGAATATCGCGGGCAGTTATATCATTTATAACTGTATATCCAAAAACATAATCAAGCGCTTTTTCTTTTTTAATTTGCTTTCCTCGCTTGCCAATAACAATTCCAAGTTCCCCTTCATAATCTAGTTCATTCGTTGCGTAGGGATGACTATTGATTTTCTCATCAATTCCGATAACTGTTGTTGGTGCTTTCGTAAAGATCATTATATTTTCCGGAATAGACTCTACTCCACCCATCTCGATCGCATGTTCACGATAATTTTTCCCAACGCAAAGAATATTCTTTCTCGGTCTTGGAATTGGTGCTAATATTTTCACCTCTGTTAACGGATAATACGCTACCCCTTCATTTTCCTTTGCCCAATTTACAATTTCACATATTTTCTCAAAACATTCGGTCCCTCTTTCAATACACTCTAACATTGTAATAGGGATCGTAACCTTTTCCTCTTTTTGCCTTTGCGCTTCTCGTACATGCAATACCTTTTTTTCTTCTTCATCCACAATACCTACAAATACCTTTTCTTCTTTCTTCACCGTTACAAAACGCAATATTTTCACTCTCCATCCTAAAACTTATACCCTTTAATTGTATTCGCACCCGTAAGAAAAAAACCTTCTCATGTACGCTAATTTTTACAATATTCTTCTCGTATCCTATTCGTTACCCGCTCATCATTTGGCATAAAATGTAGAAATTCTACTTTTTTTAGCGAAATTGTTTCTTTTTTATAGAATTTTTGTATACTATGTATTACATATATACTAAAAATTTAATGTAGAGATGGAGCCGATTTCAATGTTTGAGCAAGCTATCGAAAAAAAACGTGAAAAAATGATCTATTTTGCTGAACGTTACGGAATGACTTCTCAAAAAACAGTGCATTGTAGCCAAGAACTGGACAGACTCTTAAATGTGATTTGGCATGCGCACACGGATTTCCAACCTACTCAAACGCTCGAAACATACACGCAATAACGAAGGCACTAAAAAAGTGGTTGTTTTAAACGAAATAACACACATTCTATTGATATGTTGAAAAAAAACAAGGAATCCATCACCTGTATATAGTAGGTGATGGATTCCTTGTTCTTATGAAGTGGACTTTTTCAGTGGCCTCGCAATAACGTGTGTGTCTTTTATTTCAAAAAAAACACACATTTTATTGAAAACGCCCATACAATAGTAGAAAAGAAAATTTTAAAATCGAAAGGTGTTTTGTATGCCAGCTATGGTCGGACATATTCGTATCGTCAATATTGGATCAAGTGGTATTTTTCATATTGGAGATGTATTTGCGATTAGGCCTATTAGTTACTCACGTGCTTTCGCTGGAGCCGGATCTTTTAACGTTGGAGATAATGTTTCTGTCTACAATTATCAAAGTTCAACGACTGTTAAGGATTCAGATGTAATCGATCAAGCAATAATGGGTTCAACTTAAAGGAGGCGATTACATTGAATTTTTATGTAAACCAAAGTATCATCATCAACAGCATTAAAATTGATAGCATTACAACTTCTTCTGTATTCCAAATCGGTACTGCCGGAAGTATTAAAGCTCTTTCCAAATTTTCAAATACTGGTGGATTCACAGAGCCTCTTCGCCCATTACAGGCGAAAGGACAAATTATTTCCATCAAACCATCAACTAGTTCTTCTTAAGGCATCCTTGTCATAAATATATAGCAGGAACATATTTATCCTCCCTATTGAAAAGGAGGTTTCACAAAATGAATCAAGATATATACACTTACTTACACCAACTTCAGCAAGCTCTCCAAACACAACAAGCAACCATCCTGAACCTAGAAGATCAAATCCGCCAATTACAAGAAGAGCTTAATGAATTAAAAAGTCGCCCCTCCTCTTCTATAGGAAAAGTGGAATACAAATTCGATCAATTAAAAGTAGAAAACTTAAACGGTACTTTAAATATTGGTTTAAATCCATTTGCAACAAAAGGGCAACAAATTGAGGATTTTCAAGTGGATACAGAAACATTGAAGGTAAATCCTGAAACTGACACAAACCCAGACTTTTATCAAGGCATCATTCAAGAAATGCATCGATACTTAGATGAAGAAGCATATAATCGAATTCTCCATTTTGAACAAGAAGAGAGAACTCCGCTTGATGAAATGTATCGACAAATGATGGTTGATGACATAAAAAAACAGATGGAGCATAGACTTCCTTATTATTTATCACAAGCTCAATCATATGAAGATGCTTCAACAAATCCAGATTATTTACGAGATATCATTATTCAAGCAATGAAACATGATATCGATAAAGCATTTCTCTCCTTTATTCAACACATACCGGGTAATTTCCGAAAGGAGTAAGTATGTATGAATGTTAACGTTGTAAATCGCGAGTTAAAAGTCGGACAGATTAAAATGAATGGTGTATCATCGTCCGCACTCTTTTTAGTTGGGGATGCAAACTTCCTCATTTTATCTTCTATTCTCGATACACCATTTGAAACAATTATAGAGGGTCCATTTGTACCATTAGTAACAGATATCCCTCCTACTCCAGGTTAAGGAGACTGAAAAATTATGTTACATCATGTATCAGTTGTCCAAAATGTTTCTATTATTTCTTTGGGGATTGCAGCCGTATTTCAAGTTGGAGATGCAAATCAAATGGAATTAAAAAGTAGATTTCTTGCCGTCCACCGGGAAATCCCTTGTTATATAGAAGGGGAAGGTCGCTTAGATGCATTTGAAGTCTTTACAAATGAACACATTACAATCCCAAAACGAACAACAGATGTAAAGCTAAATATTATAAATGAAGGTCCTTTTATTGAAGTCAATAACATTGAATTGCGAACACTTTTAAATTCCGGTTGCTTTCAAATAGGCAACGTTGATTATGCTTTTAATAATTCTCGTATTATGCAAATCCGCCAATATATTACTGATGAACCTTCCGCTCAATAATTCATATAATAATTAAAAAGCTTAGTAAAGTAGGTGGATGGTATGCCTTCTGTTGTTGGAAATCTCGTCGTTCAAAACAGTAATGGCTCTTTCAATTTAGGAGATTTTTATAACGTATCCCCGAAGGAAAACACGAAAGCTTATAACGGATCCGGCGCTTCCAATGTTGGATTTGTCGTGAATACTTTTAACGGCGTTAGTGCAACAAATACGTTCGATTCTGACGTGGCAGATCAAGATCAGATTGGAACGGCGTAAAAAAGTAGGAGAATGCTCTCCTACTTTTTTCTTATTTCCACGCTAATTACAATTTCATTTTATCCCACTATTTGTGGGCAGTAAGACCCTCACCTCAAAATTCGGCGAATGCGAAGAAATTAGATGGGAGATAACTGCCCGTAAAAGCCCGATTGGTGTGTGCTAAAGCGGGGGCTAGACAAATGGACAAAAACCCCCACTAGTTAAAGTTTCACTTTATGTAAATGATAATCCCTTTTCCTCTAAAACCACTCTCAATTTAGGAAAAGGTGCAGTCCCTATACCATGCAGGTTTAAAATTTCTTTTTCACTATATTTTGAGAGTTCTTCTATCGTGTCAACTCCTCCCCCACTTATCGTTGGGTTACTCCCTTCACACAATTGAAGTGGGGGTATCCTTGTCGATTTTAGATGAATTCTATGATGTTCTAATCCCTTCTTGCTGGTGCTGAAAGAAAAGAGAGAAAACCTTCTTTCGGCTTTCCCTCTTCCCCACAGGTTAGGCAAGTTGGACAATCACTACTTTTATAGTACTCTTGTCCATTTTCACAAGTTCTTAACGTTGCCATTCTTTATAGCCCCTTTCTACTCTCTATTCCTCAATATTCACAACATGATTTCCATTAAAGAAGTATAAGCATTTCTCTTTCACAGGATGTTGTAAGCTTTTCTCGATTGCCTTTGCATATAGCGAAAGCTGGACTTTATAACGATCTTCTAAAATTGGTTTCGCTTGTTCAAATCCGCCTAAGAACTTCCCTTCAATCGTATCCGTTTTAAAGTCGATTAAAGTAATACCATCTTCCTCTTCAATCATGCAGTCGATCACTCCTTGGACAAGGATTGATTCATCGCTTTCCCCTTGCCAATCTTGATATGCTTCTTCTGCTGAAAGCATCATCGTAAATGGTACTTCGCGCTCTACACTTTTCGCTGCTAGTACCCTTTTACCAAGATTACTCTCAAAGAATGCGATCACGTTTTCAACTGCTATTTCTTCAGCTTGTTCGAATGTTAATAGTTCCTTATTAACCATGCCATTAATTTGCTCCCGAATTACTTCTTCTGTAATCGGCTTCTTCAAATCAACATGCTGCATAACCGCATGGACTGCCGTTCCTTTTTCGGCATACGTTAATCCTTTTTTCTCCATAAAACGAGGACGTGTTTTAATTGGTGCACGTAGGTTTTTAATAAAGGCATTATCGCTACCATCTTCTGATTGATAATTTCTCTTTATCTCTGTAACGGATTGCTTCGCACGGTGAGATGTTGCCTCCTCATTTCCATACTCCCACATTAACCTGTCGTACACTTCTTCTTTTCGTTCACTTTCTAACGGAACGGCCTTTTTCTCACGAAGCGCTTCTAACAATTCTTGTTTCTCTTCTTGAACTGGTTCTGGTGCAAGTAACGTATTGCCGTCAACAACTTCTACTTTCCACTTCGTATCATACTCATAAATTTCACCTGGAATATTGCCTTGCCCTAATTCAAGAAGCATTTCACTATCACGATGTCTATATAATGAAGGTGCAATCCAGTCTAAATAACAAGATGCTCCGGCACGAATATGATCTGGTAATAACCATTCACTATGCTCCCTTGCCTCAAGCCATTTTTCCATTTCCTTATTTGCATCCTTAACCGTTCCGATTAAAATTAACTTCTCTTTCGCACGCGTTAAGGCTACATATAATACGCGCATTTCTTCTGCAATTAATTCCATTTTCATTTTACGCTTAATCGCAAGTTGCGATAATGTCGTATATTTAATTCGTTTACGAGGATCGATAAATTGTGAACCGAAACCGAAATCTTTATGCAGCAAGAAACGTTTCATTAAATCTTGTGTATTAAAACGGCGACTGAGTCCAGCTACAAATACGACCGGGAACTCTAGCCCTTTACTTTTATGAATCGTCATAATGCGAACAACGTCTTCTTGTTCACCTAAAGCTCTTGCCGTTCCCATATCATCACCGCGTTCTAAAATACGCTCAATAAAACGCAAGAAACGAAACAATCCTCTAAACGATGTTGCTTCATATTGTCTCGCGCGGTCATATAGCACGCGTAAATTCGCTTGCCTTTGCTTGCCAGCTGGTAAACCACCAACGAAATCGTAATAACCTGTTTCGCCATACACTTTCCAAATTAAATCAGAAAGTGATTGTTGGCGCGCAAATTCACGCCATCCTTGCAGTAGGTTATAAAACCACTCTAATTTATCATGAAGCTCTTGCTCTTCTTCAAGCGGTGCTCCTTTTAAGAATGAGCTCATTACTTCATAAAACGAACCTTTCTTTCCGTGAGCACGAAGCATCGCAAGTTCTTCGTCATTTAGTCCAACGACCGGTGAGCGAAGGACTGCTGCAAGCGGAATGTCTTGCATCGGATTATCGATAACACGGAATAGGTTCATCATAATATTTACTTCTGTCGCTTCAAAATAACCAGTGGCAAGGTCCGCATATACTGGAATTCCTCGTAATTTTAACTCCTCCATAATTTGTGGCGCCCACGGCATAGAGCGAAGTAAAATAACGAAATCACGGTATTGTACAGGGCGCATACTATCAGTTTTACGATCGTACACTTCATAGCCTGAATCAACCATCGCTTTAATGCGCTGCGCCATAAGACGAGCTTCAAGCTGTGCTTTTTCTACTTCTCCTCCTTCTTCACCGTCTAACACCTCTTCTTCCGTTTGCTGAATGCATAGTAGTTCAGCCGCTACATCTTCACCTTCTGGATAGCTAGCACCTAGTTTTAATTCAGCGTCAGCATCGTAGTTGATTTCCCCAACTTCTTCGCCCATAATTTGTTTAAATATAAAGTTCGTTCCAGCTAGCACTTCATGGCGACTACGGAAATTTTTCGCTAAGTCTATTTTCATTCCGCCGTCTAATCCTTCTTGTGTGAAGCGTTTATACTTTCCTAAAAACAGGCCTGGTTCTGCTAGTCGAAAGCGATAAATCGACTGCTTCACGTCACCAACCATGAACAAGTTTCCTTCACTCTCAGAATCTTTCGTTACGAATTTAATAATCGATTCCTGTACGAAGTTCGTATCTTGATATTCATCGACTAGTACTTCAGCAAATTTATTACGATATTGAAGCGCTACTGCTGACGGTTTCATTTCACCGTCTTCACTTGGCTCGCTTAAAATTTGTAAACAGAAATGCTCTAAATCTGTGAAATCGACCATTCCTTTATTTCGCTTAATCGCTTGAAAACGATTTGTAAATACTTTTACAAGTTGTACGAGTTTTTCTAATACAGGATGCATATCTTGAAAATCTCGTAAGAAACTTTCTGGTTTGCGGCTAAATAGCTCTTCTTGTAATTTCTTCACTTCATCTTTCGCTTTATTACGAAGAGAGTCTACTTGTTTTACAACATCTTCATTGTAATCACTTTTCTTAATACGCTTTAACGTTTGCCACGATACATTTTGCATCGCTTCATAAATGCTTGTCCACGACTCACGAGCTGCTGCTGATAACGTTCCAAGTAAAGCTAAATCTATTTGTAACGTTTCAACGCGAGGCGCTGGACCGCCAGGAAGCATCGCTAGTTCTGTTGCTTTCCGAATATGCTCTTCCGCCGTTTCAAGCTGGAACTTCACATTTTCTAATAAATAAGAAGCGTACACCAAATCTTCAATCGTCTTTCCTTCCACATCGTAAGCTTCTACTAGTTTATCAAGCCATTTTTCAGGATTTGGATGCGCTCTTGATTCCGTATGAAGCGCTAAAATCATTCGTTGTAATTCATCATCACTACGATCACTCGTATAACGATCAACAAGTTCAAAAAATATCGTATTATCTTCAATTCCGTACTCTTCTTCTAGTATGTCATCTAATACTTCTTCTTTTAACAGCTCATTTTCTGTTTGATTCGCAATGCGGAAACGAGGATCAACATCAAGCATGTAGTAATATCCTCTAATTACTTGCAAACAAAATGAGTGAATCGTTGAAATGGAAGCTTTGTTTAATAGACTCAGCTGCTTTCTTACGTGCTGGGAGCTAGGTTCATCAATTAATACTTTTTCTAACGCTTCCCCAATTCTATTTTTCATCTCTTGCGCCGCTGCATTCGTAAATGTTACAACGAGCAGGCGGTCGACATCGACTGGATTTTCCTCATTAATAATCTTTTTAATAATACGCTCAACTAATACTGCTGTTTTCCCTGATCCGGCTGCCGCCGCGACTAAAATGTCACTTCCGTTCGCTACAACGGCTTTCCACTGATCATCGGTCCATTGACTACCTTCTGGTTTTTTAGGCCAAGTTTCTATCATTCTCCGCCAACCTTCTCTCTTATCTTCTCCATCGCTTCACTATCCTTCATATCTTTTAACAATCGGAACTGATTATCTTCAAGTGACTCATCAAACTGACAAACAGATTTGAAGTTACAGAACGTACATGCCGCTTTATTCCCCATTTTATAAGGAGCAATATCGATAACACCTTCTGTAATGTCTTTCCCGATATTTTCAAACGTATGGTGTACGTATTTTTGAAGTACGTTAAACTCTTGCTCACTTGCAATGCTAGAACGTGCACTAAAGCTACCGTCTTTTTTCAGACCCGCAGAAATAATATCCGAACTTCCCGTTGTAAGTGTGTTATCCATTAAACGAACAACGTCAGCATCTCCTAGCACGAGCCCTTTCATTTTAAATTTCTTTAAAATTTCTTTTTCAATTTCTGCTTCAGATGCGTCACCGTTCATCTCAACAATCGGGTTATGGATATGGAAGTACAGTACACCAGCTGGTGATGCTGTGCCGCCTTTTTTCATCCACGTATGTGCATTTGAAGTAACAACATCTAAATACGTTAACATTTGAAGTGCTAATCCGTAATACACTTCCGTTAAGTCTAATGCTTTCGAACTTGATTTATAATCAATGATACGAAGGAACGTACCACTCTCATCTTCCGCCTTATCCACACGGTCAATACGGCCGACAACTTCCATCTTCACACCATTTGGCAACGCGATTTCCATTGGCGGAAGCGATCCTGTACCGCCCATACCGAACGGTACTTCTAAATCAACTGGTACGAAACCACTCGATTTCGCATGCTCACGAAGAATGATTGATGTACGGAAAATAATTTGTTGTAGTTTTTGTTTTAAATAGAAATGACGATTTGAACTTAATAAAATTTGTCTTTGTAATAACGGCGCGATTTCTTCTATTACTAAAACAGAAAGATGCTCACACTCTTTTATTGATAAATCCGCCCAAGTGCGGTTTTCACGCAATAACTTGTCCGCAATTTTCTTTAGTGCCGCATGGAATAATTCACCGATATCTGGTGCATCTAGTTTAAAAATATCACGCTCTCTTAACGATAAACCGTGCTGCGCAAAGTGAGCGTACGCACAACGGTTGAATAGTTCCATACGAGAGACGCTTCCTTTTATTTTATCTCCATATAAATCTCTACTTACTGCTGTACTTAGTTTCTGCGCACGATTTCGATAGAATAAACTTGATAACACGCGGCTACTTTTTTGTTTCCATTCATCTGAAGTTACGTAGAAGTTATATACGTCCCACCAAAAGTCTAAATTCCCTTCAAATCCGTATCGCTTCCACGTTTGTAGTTGCTGCATAACGTAAGACAACGTTACTTCTGGCGTTGCTACATATGAAATTTGTTCCGAACGCGATAAATCGTTTACGTCATTTGTAATAAACGAGTCTTTTACATCAGGGAACATTCTTTTTATTTTCTTAATAAAGCTAGACGCAAGTAACGTCTTTCCTTCTTCATCTGCAAGCGGGCATGAAATATATAGTTTCTCAGACGCTCGCGTTACCATTTGGTACATAACGAACTGTTCTTCTAATAACGTTTGTCTCGTCGTTGGCGCTAATTCAATACCTGCAGCGCTAAGAACATCTCTTTCTTCATCAGAAAGCATTCCTTCATCCATCGGTGCTGCTGGAATGACTCCTTCATTTACTCCGATAATGAATGTCGCTTTCACGTCTGATAATCGAGTACGATCAATATTGGCAACTAATACTTGGTCTAATGACGGCGGAATGTTAGCGAATTGAAGTGCTTCAAGACCTGTCGACATAACGTCCGTAAACATAGAAAGTGACATTTTCTCTTCACCAAGCATCTCTACAAATGTATCAAGGAGGCTCATTACTTCTTCCCATACTTGTTCATGGTCTGTCGCAAATAAGAAATTCCCACTTTCTTCTGCACGTATACGTAATCCTTCCAACTTCTTTGGAACGTCAAGCTCTTCTAAAAATAAGTAAACTGCCTCACACAATTGCATAACTGTTCCCGCACGCTTTAACCTGTTTTGCATGCGAATAATAGGCGTTCTTACAACGTCACGCAGTCGATTTATTTTCTCTTCCATTTCACGTTCGCTATCTGTTATCATTTCGGTCGTATCATCAAGAGAACGATAGCGTCGATACATCCACGGATCCTCAGAAGTCCATCTCTTTCCTTGTACACCGTACGCTAAACAGTAATTTTCAAACTCGTCCATCTCTTCGCGCATCGCTTCTTTTCTTACGTCTAATGGATATAAAAGCTCTGTTTTCACGCAGCGGAACACCGCGTCATAACGCCAGTTCCCGCTAATAATTTCTAAGGCAGAACGAATACATTCTACTAATGGATGATGTGACATCGGGCGCTTTTCATCGATGAAGTGCGGAATATTATAATTTGCAAATAACGTTCGCATCACATCGTAATAACTTTCCCCGTTACGAAGAAGGATTGCAATATCTCGGTAACGATACTTTTCATCCGCGACAAGTCTACGAATTTCACGAGCAACCCCTTCTACTTCAGCTCGTAAATTAGCTGCTGTACTAATTGTTACACTTGCTTCACCATGAAACTTTTCATTTGGACGAGCTTCATAATGCGTTTCTAAATGAGCTAATGCCGGAGAATGAAAACGCGGTTGTTCCATAAGTGAAATTGTTTTTTCAATTTCTATTTTCTCTTCACGCGCTACTTGTTTGATTTTTTCATACGTTAACGTCGTCTCATAAAATAGATCCAGTTCATTTACTGGTTGCGCTAACGTTTTTTCATCTATCGTTAACGTAATTGTGACTCTCGCTCCGCAAATCAGGAGCTGTCTTAAAATTTCTAGCTCTTGAGGAGAGAACGAATGAAATCCATCTATATAAATTTCAGCACCATTTACATATTCAGACTGCGGAAGTTTTTCCACTAGCAACTGTAAATAGTCTTCTGAATCTAAATACTTTCCGATTAAAGCACGTTCAAAATCATCATATAATAGCTGTAAATCATATATTTTATTCGCTAGTAATTTTTGCTCTGCACTGCTACTATGTGCGTCTAATTGTTGCCACATTTCATATACGTTAGATGGCGTCACATTGTAACGTTTAAACTCCGCAATCATGCTACCAAGATGTTCAAAGAAACCATTTTGCTCCGCTGCTTTTTGGAACACCGATAACCCATCTTTACGAGACTCTACAATTTTACGAAGCAACATATGTACGCCCGCTTCATCAATGTGCAGACGACTCGCTCCGCCAACTTCTTGCAACACCTTCCACGCCAATCGTGAAAAACTAAAAACTTGTGCCCGAATAGAACCTCTTACATCCTCACTCCCAATTAACGCCTGCTGCGTCTGAAATGTCATCTGTTCTGGCACAAGATATAATATTGTTTTCCCTCTTGGGCGCTGTTTTAACTCTTCTTGCACTTCGTATAAACAAAGTGTACTTTTTCCACTTCCAGCTCTACCAATCACAAATCGAAGTGACATGTAACCCCACCTTTCACATACATAACGAACGTTAGTTTGCTATCATAATTGTATTATAGGACACGAAAAAAGACAAACTGAGTTGTTTGTCTTTTTTATACTTCTACTTAATTATATCAACCTTTTGAAAAATTCGTTTGCACCCCTTGAATTGGCCAATATCGTAAATCAACTTTACCGACAACTGCATCAGCTTTCACAAAGCCAAAGTGCCTACTATCCCAGCTCCCGAGGCGATTATCGCCTATTACAAAAATATAACCAGGTGGTACAAACTTTTCTTTCGTTAACTCTTCTAATGTAAAATCACCTGTTAGTTGCCTTCCACTTATCTGTTTCTTATACTTCTCTAAATAAGGCTCATCAATAAATTGACCATTTATATATAACTTATCATGCTTATATTCAATATGATCTCCTGGCAAACCGATAATCCGCTTTACATAGTCCTCTTTTTTATTCGCATGAAACACAACAACGTCAAATCTGTTCAAGTTCCCCACTTGATAACTCACCTTATTTACAACGAGCATATTTCCATCTTGTAATGTTGGCATCATAGATTTACCTTCTACTATGTACGTTGAAAAGAAAAACGTTCGAAAAAATACAGCTAATAGTATCCCAATTAAAATTGTTCTTATCCACTCTAGGCCTTCTTTTTTCAAAGTTTTCTTCATCCGCTTCTCCCCTTACCCTTTAATAATGAAGCTTTCCTTTACAAAGAAGACTATTCTTAATGTAGTTCTAACTTTACTTCGATTTTCTTACCGACATACCATAAAATAAAAATAACAATCACTACAATAACTGATTTCACCGGTTTATGAATAAACGACATTAAATCATGACCGATGTACGTTAAAATAAAAATCATCACAAGCTTTCCGAATGCTAAAGCTAACCCGAACTGTTTTACGCTAATACGAGATAAACCAGCCACAACGTTTATAAGCGCAGACGGTGTAAACGGAAAACAAAATATAACAAAAACTGGCGCAAATCCTTTTCTTTCAATCCATCCCATTGCCTTGCGCACTTTCTCATGCTTATTTACAAAAGAAAAGAAGCGGCTTCGTCCAAAATGACGGATAATGAAAAAGACAAGCATGGCACCGATTACCGATCCAAGCCACGAATAAAGAAAACCAAGCCAAAAACCAAACGCAACAGCATTCGCTAGGACAAATACAATAAGTGGTAATGCTGGAATAAGCGCCTCTATCATTGGCAAGCCTATGCCAAGAATTGGCCCGAACGCCTTATAACTTTCAACAATATAATCCATATTTTCTGGTAAAAAATACTCTTTGATTGCCTGAAAATCCATTCTACACTTTACCCCTTTACTCTAATTACTACCTCTACTTTATCATTGCTTATAGGAAAGGGGAAATGGTAGATACGACATATGGAGTGTAATTATTAAGTTTCCATATCTTTCGTTAGAATTCCTTCATTATCTAGCTATGATAATCTATCAATATTCGACAGGATGTGTTGTACGTTTTGTTATTTGGGAAACAGTACTTTTTAGTAGTTTTGTTCGTCATTTTTTCATGTGATCTTATCGGTAAGTGAATTTATATCGGCAATTTCTCGAATATATCGACTGACAAATAAAAAGGATGGGGGGACCCCATCCTCTCACACTTCACTTTCTTTCACAACATACACTTTCTCATATGCTGGTCTCAATTTAGATTCTTCGCTTTTATCAATCTCTTTAAAACAAGGATTCCCTTGTTTTTTCCTACAATCTTCATACTCTGTTCGCAATTTCGCTGTACGATTTTGCTGATTTTCAAAACTAATTTTTGATATTTCTAATTTCACAGCAAAGCCATTTATAAATCTAATAATAAGGTTTCCATCTTTTAATTGTTGATTACTTTCAATATAAAAATGCGACAACCACGCGCACTCTTTTCTAGAATAAGAATAGGTAGGGAAGAAATAAAGTTGATCTGTCGGACTAATCGCAATCGGTGCTTTATGTGTAATATGGGTTAACTCTTTTGTTCCTTCTTTTCTACCTAAAAACCTCCTATAACACATAAAAATAAACCATTGGACTAAAAAACAAAAAAGTACAGCGTGTATATACGGTGCGTCAACACTGTATATACCGTCCGCCTACTCTCGATAGGCAAACACCTGCTGTACCCTTACGGACTATTTTACAGTACGTAAGGGTTCCTTAGCAACAGTTTGCTTACACATGGCATTCTGTTGCTTTTTTGTTTCCACAAAGGAGACAAGATTTATAATGGAGAAGAAAAAAAGCATTACAATTATCGCAGGCAATGAAACATACGAAAACCTATCAACATTCGAAACTATTGATAAATTAAACAATACTGTTCGAGCATACAGAGACACTATCCATATGTCTATTAAGCGTACCGATGTACAATCTAAACTAATTTCATTACTTGAAATTTTAAAACGCCACAGTTGCAAATATGTAGGCGTTAGTTTCCTATGCAAAAATTCAATTGCTGATATGATGAAAGTTTCATATAAAACTGTACAACGTTTAATGAAGAAGCTTGTGGATTTAGGAATGATTAAACAAGTAGCAATGAAACGTAAAAAAGATATGCTTCAAACTTCTAACGCTATTATCATTCAACCAATTGTGGAAGAAGTGTCCAACAAGGGAGATACAAAAAGCCCTACAAAGTGTCCTACCATTAAAACAACTACTAAAACCTTAAAACAAAATATAAAAGATATAAACATACGTAAAGAAAACGAAATCCAATCTAATGCAAATGATAAGAATTTTATCGATTATCGTGTTCCGGAATCTATGCGTATGAAATTAGCAACTGCATTTGATTCAAATGTTATTAATGAGTCCTTCCACAATGCTGTAAATATCGCTAAAAAAGCTGTTAAGAAGTGTAGTTTACTATCGGATAAAGATGTACTTAATAATATCCTTGCAAATGCTTCTGTAGCTTTATTCTCTAAAACTCATGAATTTGAAAAGAATGGAACACTTATGAAAAATCCTATTGGCTACTTTACTAATACATTCAAAACTATGGTGTACAACTACATTGATAACTTTAGAGAGATTCATAATGTTGCTATGCGTAAAGAAAACAAACATGTTGGACTAGCTATTTTCAAACAATTTATTGAGGGGTAATACATCTATATACAAATAAAAAACACCTAGCTAAATTAACTAGGCATTTCGATTTTCAAAATATCCATAAATTGAATTTTATGTATTACATTCGGTCCATCACTTACTAGAATCCTACCCATTTGTTGTTCTAGTTTAATTATTTTACCTTTGATAATATCTGGTTCTTTATGTTTTCTATACACAGAAAACACTAATTCTGTATCAT
>NUMR01000085.1 GCA_002578045.1 Bacillus cereus | reverse complement strand
AAAAGTCCGATTGGTGTGGGCTCATAATCAGTGGGGGTTTTGTCCATCGCCCACTGATTATAGTTTCACTTTATATGTACAATACAAGACAGCTTTTTCGTCTTCTACTTTAAATACCTCTTTTGCAATTACTCCCGATAATTTTTAATGGATAATCATTGGAAATCTTCATTCTTCTTGTAATTTTTATTCCTGTTTAATACGTTACATGAAATTTTATGTGGAATCATTGCTACAAAGTACATAAATGTTTGATATTATAGTAATGTTGATAATTTGTAAGGAAAGGAACTATATAATGAATAAAAACATATTAATTATTGATGATGATAAAGAAATTGTTGAATTACTTGCTGTTTATTTGCGAAATGAAGGCTACAACATGTATAAAGCATATGATGGCGATGAAGCTTTGCAAATGCTCTCTACATACGAAGTTGACCTTATGATTTTAGATATTATGATGCCAAAACGAAATGGATTAGAAGTTTGCCAAGAAGTTCGTGAAAATAATACTGTACCTATTCTTATGCTTAGTGCCAAAGCTGAAGATATGGATAAAATATTAGGGCTTATGACAGGTGCAGATGATTATATGATTAAACCATTCAATCCTTTAGAACTTGTTGCTAGAGTGAAAGCATTATTACGAAGATCCTCTTTCCAAAATGCTACTTCACAAAAGAAGGAAGGTGGTATCATTCGTATTAGAACGGCTGAAATTCACAAGCATAATCATACAGTTAAAGTAAATGGAGAATATATTAAACTCACATCTATTGAATTTGATATATTATATTTACTTGCCAGCAATACAGGGAGAGTATTTAGTTCCGAAGAAATATTTGAACGTGTTTGGAATGAAGACGGTTACGGTTCTAACAAAACTGTAATGGTTCATATTAGCAATTTACGAGACAAACTTGAAACAGTAATGAATGGGGAAAAATTTATTCATACTGTTTGGGGAGTTGGCTATAAAATTGAGAAATGAAGCATTCGATATTTTAAAAGATATTCCAAAATGGAAAATTATTTTTTGGCTCTTATTAGCTATCACACTAACTCCTATTACTGAATTAATTATATATCGCCTCATTACGAGTGTAATTGAGAGTTCACTTACTTTAAGCGAACTCAGTAAAGAATTCATTAGAATATTCGGCTATGAAAAATATAGAGGGTTAAAGGAATCTCTCTGGATGATGATTGTATCTTATTTGTTTCTATTCTCTATTTTCTCATCCTATTTATACATTTTTTATCGTCATGAAAGAAAGCTTTACTATGAAACTTGTATAAAAAAAATGATTGAAGAGATTCGTTATATTGCAAGTGGCAATTTTAATCATAAAGTTTCCATCGTAAATCATAATTATCTAGAAGAGTTAGCGACCGGGGTCAATCAAATTGTTGAACAATTAAAGGTCTCGATTGATGAAGAAAGACAGGCGGAACAAGCAAAAAGCGAACTAATTACAAATGTATCACATGACTTACGTACCCCCCTTACATCTATAGTTGGGTACGTAAATTTAATCCATCATGATAATTATAGAGATGAAGTGGAATTACGTCATTATATACAAGTCGTTTACGATAAAGTAACACGTCTTAACTCACTAATGAATGACTTGTTTGAATATACACGTGTTCAAAATAAGGAGTTAAGTTTATATTCTGCTCCCATTGATATTGTAGAGCTACTTGGACAATTAACTGTTCAATTCCGAATACAGGTTCAAGAAGCTAATATAGAATGTCGACCTTCTTTCCCACCTCAAAAACTCATGGTATTAGCTGATGGAGACAAATTAGTGCGCGTGTTTGAAAACCTTATTATAAACGCTATCACTTATGGAAATGATGGTGGCTATATTGATATTACTGCTTATGAAAGCAATACTATGGTTGTAATTGATATAACAAATTACGGACAACCTATTCCTAGTACGGATTTACCTCATATTTTTGAACGTTTTTATCGCGTTGAGAAATCGCGCTCAACAAACACTGGTGGATCTGGCCTAGGATTAGCAATTGCCAAAAGTATTGTCGAACTGCATAAAGGAACAATTGAAGTACATAGTGATGATAAAAAAACAACTTTCACTGTGAAACTAATCCCTTATAAAGGTTAATGCAACATATTTTTAGGTTCAATTTCTTATCGTATAAGAAATTGAACCTTTTATTTTCCGTAAATATCCAATTTTTAATAATTCCTTAAAATTCTTTAGAAATTCTTTACCTTTTCTTTCTTCCTAATTAAGCATTCCCTCTTACAATATTGTTATTGATGTATTAGTAGGAGGATCGCTTATGCAATTCTTAAAAAAAATAACAGTTTTATTATTATCTTTTCTCATTACTGCACTTATCGTTTTATATTTTTATCTTTATGCAAATGGTCCAATTATCCAAGCTAAATCAGCTATTTTAATAGATGCTAATTCAGGTGAAGTTGTTTATAAAAAAAATGAAAAAACTCCTATACAATCAGCTACTTTGTCTAAATTAATGACAGGATATATTGTATTGGAACAACTGAATGACGGCAAAATACAGTTAGATGAATCAGTAAAAATAAGCAACGAAGTATTCCAAGCGGAAACGAGTCCTATACAAGTAACATCAAAGGATAAAACAACGGTTCGCGATTTACTTCATGCATTGCTTTTAACAGGAAATAATCGTTCTGCACTCGCACTAGCAGAACACATTGGT
The DNA here is from genome assembly GCA_002578045.1 of Bacillus cereus. GTDB lineage: Bacteria > Bacillota > Bacilli > Bacillales > Bacillaceae_G > Bacillus_A > Bacillus_A cereus_AK. The sequence goes on along the minus strand of NUMR01000085.1, from coordinate 25,142 downwards.
GGAAATGAAGATAACTTTACAACGTTAATGAATAAAAAAGCAAAACAACTACAGTTATCACAACCATCTCCATTTCTAAACTCTACTGGAGTTAATAGTGATACAAATAAACAATCGACTACAACAGCTATAGATGCAGCTAAACTAGCAACACAATTAGTAAAAGATTTTCCAGATGTACTGAATATTACGAAACTAGACTCTTACCAATTTACCTTCAAAGATTTTCAAGTTTTCAACACAAATAAAATGATTTATTCCCTTAATGAAAACATTAGACTTCAAGGTGTTGATGGCTTGCAAACTAGTTTTTCAACTAACGGTAATTATAGTTTTATCAGTACAGCAAAACTAGGAGACACTAGGCTTATTTCAGTAATATTAGAAACCGATGAAGAAAACAGCACTTTTATCGAAACGAAAAAATTACTACAGTACGGTTTTGAACCTTCCTCCTACTCTGCACTCCAAGCGTTTAAGGATTCTCTTACCTCTTGGACAATATTGCTTCAGTTTAAGAATTTAATTCTACAAACGGTTATGATCTTTTTCATCATTACAATTTTAATGTTTTTACATATACGTCAAAAAAAATTCGAGGATTTCAACTAAGAAATCTTCTTATATATATAAACTGACTTGCATTTACAGTGCAAGTCAGTTTCTGAGTTTATAATCCTCTTCCAATTAAATTTGCTAGTTCTTCATTTTATATTTAGTTAGACTGTAATCCCTGAATAAACGGAACTACTTCAGGATTTACTAGGGACGATAAATCCCCTAATTCTTTTCCTAAGTAAGCTGCTTTAATGACGCGCCGCATTACTTTAGAATTACGTGTTTTTGGTAAATCTTCTACAACGTGAATATCTTTAGGACATAATGCTTTTCCAATATGAGAGTTTACTAAACCCATTAATTCTTTCTTTAATTCTGCTGTAAATATTACACCATCTCGCAATACAACAAAGCAATGACAAACCTCACCTTTTACATCATCAGGTACACCAATTGCAGCAGCTTCTATTACATCATTATGTTTCACAAGAATAGATTCATATTCAGCAGGTCCGATACGTTTCCCAGCAATATTTAACGTATCGTCCGAACGCCCCGTAATGATATATTGTTCACCATCGTAAATAACCCAGTCACCATGAACCCATTTATTTTCAAAACGTGACCAATATGTGTTTACATAACGTTCATCATCTTCCCAAAAACTCTTTGTCATTCCTACCCAAGGCTTCCCTAAACATAATTCTCCGACTTCATCACGAATTGATTTACCTTGATCATCAAGTACAACTGCTGCCATTCCTGGTAAAGATGCATTAAAACTAATGGGTGCAATTGGTTTAATAAGCACATTTCCGAAAATCCCACCAGAAATTTCAGTTCCGCCTGAATAGTTACAGATTGGTACTTTTCCTTTACCAACAGTTTCAAATAACCATATCCAAGGATCTGGATTCCAAGGTTCTCCTGTTGAAGCGAATACTTCTAAACTCTTTAAAGAGTACTTATTTACATACTCATCACCTTTTGCCATTAATGCACGAATTAATGTTGGTGAAATACCGAGATGAGTAATTTCATATTTATCAACTGTTTTCCATAATCGATCTGCTTCTGGGAAGTCTGGAACTCCTTCATATATAACCATTGTTGCACCATTAATAAGAGATCCGAATAATAAAAATGGCCCCATCATCCAGCCCATATCAGTCACCCATAATACACGGTCGCCTTGCTTTATATTCATTCCAAATCCTGCATCAAATGCTGATTTTAGTGGGAAACCAGCATGAGTGTGTACTGTTCCTTTCGGTTTCCCAGTCGTTCCTGATGTATAAATGAGCATTAATGGATCATTACTACTCATTTCCTCAGCATGTGTAGATGGTTTTTCTTTTTCTAACGTACTCCATGAAAAATCATAATTATGTGGGGTAAAATCATTCCCTGCATGACGAACGATTACCACTTTTTCAACAGTTGGGCAATGTTCACAAGCTTTATCTACTTCATCTTTTAAAGAAACAATTTTCCCGCGGCGTGAAAATCCATCTGCAGTAATTATCATTTTTGAACCAGCTGCTTGCACACGTGTCATTACTGCATCAGCAGCAAATCCTGAGAATATTGGTAAAATAATCGCACCAATTTTCATTACAGCTAGCATCGCAACAACTGTTTCTGGAATCATCGGCATATAAATTGTTACACGATTACCTTTTTCAATACCAGCGTGTTTCAAACCGTTTGCAACACGACTTACCCAGCTATCAAGCTCTTCAAATGTAAATGATTTTGAAGTTCCATTTTCTCCTTCATACATAAGTGCTGGTTGTTTTCTCATTTCATCTTCTGCAAGCCAGCGAGATAAAGCAGATTCTACAACGTTACAAGTTCCCCCCGTATACCACTGTGCAAATGGTGTACCATTTTCTAAATCCAATACTTCTTTATATGATTTCATCCACTGATAGCCAACCGCTTTCTCAGCTTCTCCCCAAAACCATGCTGTTTCTTCAATTGACTTATTATAAAAAGCTTCGTAATCTTCATAGCCTAATGATTTCATCCAACTAAATAAACGCGTTTTTTCTTTATATTCTTCTGTTGGAAACCAAACTGCTTGTTTCAATGTTTTCCCCTCCTCGACTTTTTGAGCAAGAAAGCCCTAAATAGGGGCTTTTAAACTGGATATACAGGGTGTTTACGATCCGTGAATACTTGATATTTACTCATATACATTTCAAATCGTGCTTGTAACTCTTCTCGTAAATTGTTCGGATGAACAATACCGTCAATCACCATCTCTGATGCTAAATGATAAATATCAATATCTTTCTTATACTCTTCACGTTTTTCAGCAATAAAACTTGTACGTTCTTCTTCTGGTAAAGCTGCAATTTTATTTGCATATACAGCATTGACTGCTGCTTCTGGGCCCATTACTGCGATAGAGGCTGTCGGTAATGCTAGGCAGCAATCTGGTTCAAATGCTGGACCTGCCATTGCATATAAACCAGCTCCATACGCTTTACGTACGATGATAGAAATTTTTGGTACTGTTGCTTCACTCATTGCAGAAATCATTTTTGCACCATGACGGATAATACCAGCGCGTTCTACTTTAGTGCCAATCATAAATCCTGGTACATCTGCAAGGAATAATAATGGAATATGATATGCATCACATAAATTAATAAATTTAGCTGCTTTATCAGCAGAATCATGGAATAATACGCCGCCTTTCATACGCGGCTGATTAGCAATAATACCAACTGGCTTACCATCAATACGTGCTAAACCGGTAATTAACTCTTGGGCAAATAGTTTTTTCACTTCAAAGAAAGAACCTGCGTCAATTATACGATTAATAAGGTCTTTCATATTAAATGGAGCATTTTGATTTTCTGGAATGATTTGTTCTAACGTTTTATCGAACTGTTTCGGCTCTTGAGGTGTAATCAATGGAGTCTTTTCTAAGTAGTTGCTTGGAAAATAAGAAATGTATTGTCTTGCTTGCGTAATCGCATCTTCTTCTGTCTTACATAATACGTCTCCGCATCCTGATACAGAGCAATGCATACGAGCTCCGCCCATCTCTTCTAAAGTTACCTTCTCTCCGATAACCATCTCAGCCATACGCGGGGAACCTAAATACATAGATGCATTTCCTTCCACCATCATAACAACGTCACAAAAGGCAGGAATATACGCACCACCTGCTGCAGAAGGACCAAATAACAAACAAATTTGCGGAACTTTACCTGATAATTTCACTTGATTGTAAAAAATTCTTCCTGCACCTCGGCGCCCTGGGAACATTTCTACTTGATCTGTAATACGCGCGCCAGCAGAGTCAACTAAATAAAATAATGGAACACGTAATTTTTCAGCCGTTTCTTGAATACGTAAAATTTTTTCAACTGTACGTGATCCCCATGATCCAGCTTTTACTGTCGAATCATTTGCCATTACACAAACAGTACGCCCATGTATTTTACCAGTTGCAGTTACTACACCGTCAGCTGGTAATCCTGTTTGTTCACAATTTGCAAATAGTGCATCTTCTATATATTCGCCATTATCAAATAAAAGAGCTAAACGATCTCGAACAAATAGCTTTCCTTTTGCTTTGTTTTGTTCATGATATTTCGGCGCTCCACCTTGCTTAATTGTTTCAACTCGTTCTTCAAATGAATGAGATTGTTGTTTTTGGTCTAACATATTTACTCCCCCTTATACATAGGTTTGCGTTTTTCCTTGAATGCCTGTAATCCTTCTAATCTATCTTTCGTATGAATTACTCCCTCATACGCTTGTTTTTCCATTTGTAATCCGGTATGTAAATCTACTTGAATACCATTTGAAATCGCTTCTTTTGCTAATCGGACAGCAATTGGTCCATTACTAGCAATTTTCTCTGCAATTTCAATCGCTTTTTCTTCTAATCTTTCAGCTGGTACAACATATTCTACTAAACCATATTCTTTTGCTTCTTGAGCTGAAATACGTCTTCCTGTATAAATTAATTCTTTCGCTCTACCAACCCCAATTAATCTCGGTAAACGTTGCGTACCACCTGCCCCAGGAATAATTGCAAGGGTAGTTTCAGTAAGACCGAGGCTTGCATTTTCAGAAGCGATTCTAAAATCACAAGCTAAACTTAATTCTGTACCACCACCAAGAGCAATTCCATTCATAGCGGCAATAACTGGTTGTGGCAATTGTTCCACCATTTCCATAGTAGAACGAATCATACCAACAGCATGTCTAACTTGTTCTTCATTCATATTTGCACGTTCTTTTAAATCTGCACCAGCACAAAATGCTTTTTCACCAGCACCTGTTAAAATAACTACACGTGTATTTGGCTCTTCGCTTATTTGAGTTAATATAGTTTGCAATTCTTCTAATAACGCTACAGATAATGAGTTTGCTTGTCTTTCACGATATAACGAAATCTTTACAACGTGAGATGTTACATAGTCAACGGAAATGTTTTGTAATTGTAGCATCTTCTCACCTACTTATCGTTTTATGTTGAAGCGCTCTATACACATGACTCAGTAATTGGATATTTAACTTACTTTGAATAAACTGACTAGCTCTCCATAATTTTTCTTCGTCTATATTTGTTTGGACACCTAACTTATGAAGCATATGCACTAAGTCATCAGTTGCAACATTTCCCGATGCTCCTGGTGCATATGGGCATCCTCCGAGTCCACCACAAGAACTATCAAAAGTTGTAATACCATATTCTAAAGACTTAACTACATTCGCCAGAGCCATTCCATATGTATTATGGAAATGCATCGCAAACTGTGAAGCATCATACTTCTTTAATAAATACTCTAATACTTGTTCCACTTGTAACGGATTTGCTACACCGATTGTATCTCCAAGAGAGATTTCATAAATGCCGTATGAAAATAGTTGGTTACATAATTCATCAACCGCTTCAACACTTATATCTTCTTCATAAGGGCAACCAAATACAGTAGAAATATAGCCTCTTACTTTTTTTCCTTCAAATGTTGCCTGCTTCGTTATATCTTCAATGACAGCTAATGATTCTTTAATGGATTTATTAATATTACTTTTATTATGAGATTCACTTGCTGATAAAAAAACATTCACCTCATCTACATTTTGCAAAAAAGCTCGTTCCAAACCATTTTGATTTGGAACAAGCGCAGCATATGTAACATTTGGATCCCTTTTTAGCTCGGAAAATACATCACTTGCATCTGCTAATGCAGGAACCCATTTTGGGTGAACGAATGAGGAAACTTCAACGTACGACAATCCAGCCTCTGTAAGTAGTTGAATCCATTTTACTTTATCTTTTGTGCCAACAATATTTTTTTCATTCTGTAAACCATCACGTGGCCCTACTTCTTTAATGACAGAAAAATTAGGTAGTTTCAATTTGCTTCCCCCTATATCTTCCTATTCAATTTCTAGTAATACATCTCCTTCATCTACAAAATCGCCTTCTTGCACATTAATTTTCATAACTGTACCAGCTTCTTCTGAAACAATCGGAATTTCCATTTTCATAGATTCCAAAATGACGACATCCTGCTCTTCCTCAACTATATCTCCTACTCCTACAACAATTTTCCAAACGTTTCCTGCCATCGATGCATATACTTTCGTCATCATTTTTTCCCCCTTGGTATTGTTAAATCTTATTTTTTAACAAGTTGTCTCGTTACAAAACCAGTTGTATAAATGCCACTTTTAAATACTTCGTCTTCTAATACTTGCAGTAGCATTGGCGTGTTCGTTTTAATACCTTCTACTTTTAATTCTTTTAAAGCATCATATAATTTCGAAATTGCTTCTTCACGAGTCTCACCATGAGTAACAACTTTCGCAATCATTGGATCATAGAAAGGTGTAATTGTTACATGATTCTCTAAGAAGTGATCGATACGTACATTTTCCGGTAATGTTAGATCTGTAATTTTCCCAGGTGATGGGAAGAATGTTTTCGGATCCTCTGCATAAATACGAGCTTCAATGGCATGACCACTACGTTTTACATCATCCTGAGTAAATGATAGTTTTTCACCATAAGCAATTAGAAGTTGGTGTTCTACAAGGTCTAACCCAGTAATTTCTTCTGTAACTGGATGTTCTACTTGTAATCTCGTATTCATCTCTAAGAAATAAAAGTTCTTCAGATCATCTACAAGAAACTCAACTGTACCTGCATTTGTATAACCAAGAGCCTTAGCAGCTTGTACAGCGGCCTCTCCCATCGCTTTTCTTGTACTTTCATCTAAAAATGGTGAAGGTGCTTCTTCAATTACTTTTTGGTTTCGTCGTTGCACTGAACATTCACGCTCCCATAAATACACTATGTTACCATGTGTATCTGCTAAAAGCTGAATTTCAATATGATGTGCATCTGCTATATAGCGCTCTACATACATTTCTCCGTTACCAAAGAAATTTTGTGCTCTTGTTTTATTACTTTCAAATGCTTTAGTGAGCGTTTGCTCAGTTTCTATCAACTGCATTCCAATGCCTCCGCCGCCTGCGGATGCCTTAAGCATTAATGGATAACCAATTTGTTTTGCAATTTCAAGTGCTTCTTCAGCAGTTTCAATATTTGTAGTAATACCTGGAACTACTGGAACATTTGCTTCTTGTATTGCTAAACGTGACTCAATTTTGCTTCCCATCTTAGTAATAATTTCTTCTGATGGACCGATAAATACGATTCCCTCTTCTTTACAGCGAATCGGAAAAGAAGGATTCTCCGATAATAACCCATATCCAGGATGGATTGCTTCAGCATTTGTCTTCTTAGCGATTTCAATAATTTTTTCAAGTTTTAAATAGCTTTCTTGTACACGTGGGCCACCTACTAAGTAAGCTTCATTTGCCATTTTCACATGAAGTGCATTTTCATCTGCTTCAGAATAAATAGCAACGGTACGAATGCCAAGCTTTTGACAAGTTTTCATAATACGAACTGCGATTTCCCCGCGATTCGCAATTAATATTTTTTGAAACATAGTGATTCCTCCCTTTTATCTACATCCTAAATGTCTAGCAATTACGAGACGTTGAATTTCAGAAGTTCCTTCACCAATTTCTAACAGTTTTGCATCACGAATATGTCTCTCAACTTCATATTCACGCATATAGCCATATCCACCATGAATTTGTACTGCTTGATTCGCAATACGACTAGCTGCTTCAGATGCAAATAGTTTTGCCATAGCAGCTTCTTTACCGAAGGGCTTATCATTATCTTTTAGCCAAGCTGCTTTATATACTAAATTACGCGCTAACTCTACTTCAGTCGCCATATCAGCTAATTTAAATTGAATCGCTTGGAAATTAGAAATTGTTTTTCCAAATTGTTGACGTTCTTTCGCATATTGCAGTGCACGTTCAAATGCAGATTGTGCAATACCTACAGCTAATGCTGCAATTGAAATACGTCCTCCATCAAGTGTATATAGGAATTGTTTAAATCCTTTATTAACATCACCAAGAATATTTTCTTTCGGTACACGCACACCATCAAGTACGATTTCACAAGTATTAGAAGCGCGAACACCCATCTTATCGTAAGGGCTCGAAATCGTTAACCCTTCACTAGTAGTCGGTACAATGAATGCAGAAATACGCTTTTTACCATTTTCTTCAATACCATTGATGGCGGTTACAATAATTGTATTGGCATACTCTGCATTTGTAATCCAGCACTTTTCACCACTAATAACATATTCATCGCCATCCAAAATTGCTTTCGTTTGTGTACCCCCTGCATCAGATCCAGCGTTTGGCTCCGTTAATCCAAAAGCACCTAACGTTTTACCTGACGCCATTGGAACTAAATATTTCTGTTTTTGTTCTTCTGTACCGAAATAATAAATGGGAGAAGCACCTAATGAAATTGTTGCGGCGTAGCTTAAACCTGTACCACCACAGGCGCGACCAATTTCTTCAACTGCTAACGCGTATGATACTGTATCGCCACCTGAACCTCCATATTCTTCCGGGAATGGGATGCCTAATATTCCTAGTTCGCCCATTTTTTGAAATGTTTCATATGGAAACTCTGCAGTTTTGTCATAATACACAGCGTTTGGTGCGATTTCCTTTTCAGCAAAGTCACGTACCATTTCTTTAATCATTTGTTTTTCACGAGTTAGAGTAAATTCCATTCCGCTACACACCCCTTATCGAATATTGCGTTTCGACAGCGTGCGGGTTTGTACAACAAACATTACTACTTAAAAGACAAGAATATTAGTTAGATAATTGTTATAATTCTGTCATAATTTAATTTTAAAACAGATTCTGTACTCATGCACAAAAAAATTCCTACATTGTTCTACAACAACATAGGGATTTTTTTGTCGAATTATGTATTTTTTGCTTAGTAACCCCTACTTTTTCCGGAATCAGAAATTTCTAGTAAAGCTTCAGGGTATGGTTCGAAATATGCTTGTCTTAATAAAGTGAAACTTTAATCAGTGGGGATTTTGTCCATCTCCCACTGANNTTACTGCCTACAAATAGCGGGATAAATACTTTTCATCAAATCAAATGACCTACAATTTTAAAACAGTAAGTAAGTTACTAAGTGGTATTTTCTTTTTCACATATTTCTCCAAACTTCATCGGTTAGTATTTGTTTTCCATTAATTTCTTAAATAATAATGAAACAGGGTCGACATTAGAATGCTTTTTCTTAAAGTCGACTCTGTTTCATTTATACTATACATCTCACTTTATGTTTTTAAATTCATATACTTTCTAATTCTAGCAACGTCCAATGAATATTCGATTACTAATTGCTGTAACGGTAAAATAACGGTATCAGGATATAAATGTGCATATTGTAATGTTTCTGCATATTTTTCTAATCTTTTTTCTAGATATTTTATAATTTGATCCGGATGACTTACTAATAAACATTTACAATAATAATGAATTTGTTCCTCAATCGCCGAATACTCTTCAATTTCAAATTCTTTATGCATGTGTACACCCCTTTATGTTTTTTACATGAATTTTATATCACACTTTTCACTCGACTAATTTTTAAGTTTTTTGATTATTTACACTATAACAAACTCTTTGAGTCAAATTTTGTTACTTTATGTAACGTAGAAAATTTTTAACAAAATTGTAATAGAAACTTGTACAAAAGTAAAACTACCTGAAATTTATTATTTATTTCCCCTACACAAAAAAGCCGTACAGATTAATTTAACTGCACGACTACAATTTCTGGACTATGGAAAATTCTTTGCGGAATGATACTATTACCTAATCCTCTACTAACTACCATAGACGTATTTTGTTTTTCATAAACTCTATTTCCCGCTCATCAGTTTCCTCTTTAATATAGCATTTGCAGGTGATGCCCCTACATTCTTATATACTTCTAGGTAATCCGTTCTACTTCTTATCTAGTAATAACAAGGAGTTTGATACCTATTGTTAATTAGTAAAAACATTTCTCTATACTTTGAGATTACATGTATTAAAAGGCAGTCCTGCTTTTTTCCATGCAAGAAACCCTCCCTTTAAATTGACTACTTCCTTTATACCAGCTTTTTGTAAAATGCTAGCTGCTATGGCAGAACGTAACCCCGTTCGACATTGTAAAACTATTGGACAATCTTTCGGTACATAATCTAGCTGTTCAAATAGATTACCTAAAGTGATATGTATTGCATCGTGAAGGTGTCCTTCCTCCCACTCCTTTTTACTACGCACATCAATAACCTTAACACTTCCATCTTTTATATGTGGATATAATTCGATTGATGTTTTTTCTTTGTAACTTTCTAATCTATCAAATCTTTGTATTACTTTTAAAGATGCAAAAGCAATAATATTATCTAACCCAATAGATTCAAAGTCTCTAATAACTTCCTCCACTTTAGCCTTTTCCTCGTCTAAAATGATTAAAGTTTCTTTTTTATAATCTAATAGCCATCCACACCAAGTTGTGAATGAGTTGTTATAAGGTATGTTAATTGACTTCTCAACGTGACCAGTAGCAAAACACTCAACATCCCTTATATCAACTATTTGCTGGGTGCTTCTCATAATTTCTTGAAATTCTTCTACGGTATGAATACAAATAATCTCTCTCTTCTGACGAATTGGTGGACCATACTTATTTAAATTCTTCATTAGCGAAAAATACTTTGGAGGCTCTGGCTGTCCCGACAATAAAGTTGATACAAAATTATCTTCTTCATTACACTGAAACGCCCAATTAAACATTCTTTCATAACCTAATGTGGAAGTTGGAATTGCTCCTAATGCTTTTCCGCATGCACTTCCTGCACCATGTGATGGCCATATCTGCAAATAATCAGGGAACTTTTTTATTTTTTGTATGGAATTAAATAATTGTTTCGCTCCAATTTGTGCAGTATCTTTCATACCTACAGCTGTTTCTAATAAATCCGGTCTCCCTACATCCCCTACAAATATAAAATCACCTGTGAATATTCCCATAGGTTTATCATTCGTATAATTATTTTGATTTGTATCCGTTACTAAAAAAGAAATACTTTCAGGCGTATGCCCCGGAGTATGAATTACATTAAATTTTATATGACCAACTTTAAACTCTGTCCCCTCTCTAACAAGATTATATTTGCCCCCGTTAAGATATTGATATTTCCAATTACTATCCCCTTCATCAGATACATATAAATTTGCATGATAAAGATGTGAAAGTTCTCTAGCCCCAGAAAGAAAATCTGCATGTATATGAGTCTCAGCAGCAGCAATTACATCCATTCCCTCTTTCTTAGCAAATTCTATATATTGTTCTATGTAGCGGCTTGGATCAATTACAATTGCCACTCCTTCCTTCTGACAACCGACTAAATAAGAAGCATGTGCCAATTTTTCATCATAAAAATATTTTAAAAGCATAGCTATTCCCCCTATTACTTGTTTTCAATTTTTTTATTTTTTAGTTCTTAAAATAAATTTCCATTCTCACTTTATAAGATACCTTTCAACATAAAATTCCAATACATATATGGCAACATATATCTTTTAAGTAAAAACATACTATACCGTTCTTTCGCTTGATTAAACGGAAACGTTTCTTGAAGCTCATGTTCATAGTTAAATTCAGCGAGTATAAGACTTTTATACCCTGTAACAATCGGACAAGATGTATAGCCATCATATGTAGCCTGTATATCTTTTCCATTAATTACGTCCATAATATTTTGCCTTAAGACAGGTATTTGTTTTCGAATTGCCGCTCCAGTTTTAGAGGTAGGTAAATTGGTACAATCTCCAAGTCCAAAAATATTTTTATACCGTACATGCTGCAATGTATAAGGGTTTATATCAACCCAGCCCTGATGATCACTTATATCACTCCCTTTTATAAAATTAGGTGGTCCCATTGGTGGAACAACATGTATCATACTATATGGCACTGTTTCTCTTTTCAGTGTCTGTGTATCTTCAAAAATAGCTTCCCTCTTTTCAGCGATAATTTCTACTAAGTTTTTTTTATAATTCGTTATAATTTGCTTTCTTTCTAGTACTTGTTCTAATGCATCTGCATAGCGCGGAACCTGAAATATGTTATCGTTCGCAGAATAAAACATTACTTCACTTCTGTTTCTCACACCGCTATTACAAAAATACTCTTCTGCTAAATACATAATTTTTTGTGGAGCGCCACCACATTTAATAGGAGTATTTGGGTGCGTAAAAACCGCATTCCCTCCTTTAAATTTTTCAATTTCTCTCCAAGTAGAATCAACATATTTATAAGAATAATTACTACAAATCCCATTAGTCCCGATAGACTCCTTTAATCCTTTAATACCATCCCAATTTATTTGTATACCGGCTGCTACAATAAGAATTTCATACTCAAGTAGCATTCCATCATCTAAAAGTATCTTATTTTCATCCGGAAAAAATTTAACAACACTTTTAGAAATCCACGTTGCTCCTCTTGGAATAAGTGATTCTTGTTCACGCATCGTACATTCCTTTGAAACAATTCCTCCCCCCACTAAACTCCATAGTGGTTGAAAGTAATGTTTTTTTGATGGATCAATAATCGCTATATTTTCTTTCAATAAGGATACATTTCGTAATAAATGTGCAGTAGAAGATAGTCCTGCAGTCCCAGCACCAATTACAACAATTTTATAACTATCTCTAATCTTCATTATCCTCTTCCTATCTGAAATTAATTTTTGAATTAACGAATTAGTAGCCGTATTTTCATCGTAGTAACATTATTATAAGTTAAAAACACTATACTTTTATCTGATTTAAATGAAAATTTTGTTAATTTTTTCCGTCGATATTACTATATGCATGAATTCCTTATGTTACTTCTATATTTTATTTCAAACACTAAAAACTTTACATTTTTCAATGCTATCCTTTATCCTATCTCATCTTGATTACATAACATGCACTAATATAAGTTCCATTGATAGCTATAGCCAGCCTAATTTCTTTGTCTATATCGTTGTAACAAGTAACATTAAGATGATTAGAAAAGCGTATATTCCTACCTTCCTAACTACACGTGTTTTTTAAACATAAGCAGTAGAACTTCCAACAAGTCTTTTTCTTTTGTATCTACAATTTCTTCTCCTCTAGAATTTCGCGTAGCATAATTACAACTATATTCCTACTATTCAAGCACCTTATGAAGATTTCATATTATCCACTTCACCCTAGTATGAACTACATAGAGTAACCCTCATAGTACTATTGTCATTTACAATTTAATAGAATTTTTTGGGGAATCGATACTTGTGTGTAGGAGTAGAAAACGAGCACCCTTCCACAATGAAATAAGGGTGCTCGTTTATACTTTTATGGGTAATTCTCGAGTCAAAATAATCTCTCCAAGTAGACATAAATTAAATCAACTTATATAGATGTATTTAACCCTGATTTAAAAAATTCAACATATAAAAGTGAAGTATTGTTCATTAGAAATTTGCATTATAATGTGTCAATAAATATCATTGTAGTAGTTGATGTGAAAAGAAAAAAGAGGTTTTATGCGATTAAATACTAGGACATTCAGATGAACAATGCTTCCATTTCAAATAAAAATTTTCAATTTTCACTTTGTAATTCGAGAAATTCCATGTTAATATAACGAAGGCTACAAAATATGTGTCGTCATATATATTGTTTTTACAGAATATTCATACCTATAGGATATCATTAAGTAACTCGATTCAAATTTCACCTAACACCTAACCTATACAAAGGTTTCTTTTTATTTTCATATGTACGTAACTTTAAGTAGATTTTTTATCCATTAATTTTTTTATCTTCCTCATCATCTCTAATAAAAATAATAAAAATTACTTTTTTAAGTGCCCTTCTTGTTTTAAGATAAAAAGTCTACTAATATAAAACACCATGATTTAACTCATATATAATCCTACTTATAAACTATCAGAGAGGCAAAACTATGGGAATTTCTACACTTTTATTAAATACTTTTATTATAATAATCTGTATCCTTATCTATCATGTATTTTGGCTAGAATTTAAAGAAAAAAAGGCATGTAACAATATATTAATTTCTGTCCTTTCCTCTATTGCAATTATCTTTTGTATGACTTTTCCTTTTCATTTACATGCTGGATTCATTTATGATTTACGTTTTATTCCTATCATATTAGCTTTTCTATATGGAAATACAAACAGTATTATTTTTATAGGAGTTCTATATCTTTCTTATCGATTTTACTTAGGTGGAAGTGGAGTTCTTCCATCATTTATTATCTTTACTATGATTGCTAGTATTACACTACTCTGTCGCCGCTTATTCTCTATTTATTTCAAGGGGAAAAAACTATTATTAAGCATACTACTTATTTTAATATGTACAACTTCATTTTCCTACTTCTGTGTTGTAACTCAAATAGATACAGGAAGTAAAATTGACTTTACTTTCATTGAATTTTTATTAAGTTATATAGTCATTAATATTTTCACAATATTATTGTCAGTGTATTTAATTGAAGGAATGATCGAGAAATATAAAATGAAAGAAAGAATGCAAAGAGCAGAAAAATTTTATGTAGCCAGTGAATTAGCTGCATCCATTGCGCATGAAATTCATAATCCACTGACCACGGTACATGGATTCACTCAATTATTAAATGAAAATGAGAGTGCTAAGATGTCTCAAGATAAGTACTTAGAAATTATGCTAGTTGAAATGCAACAAATACAATCTACTATTAATAACTACGTATCTTTAACGAAACCACAAAACACCATAATGAAAAAAGTAGATATTAATCACATTTTAAATCAGGTAAAAGAAAATATTTCACCGCTCGCTCTATCATACAACGTTGAAATAAAACAAAATAGTACAGATTCCCTTTATATAAATGGTAATCCTGAAAAATTCAAACTGTGTCTAACCAACATCATACAAAATGGAATTGAGGCTATGCAAAATGGTGGCATATTACAAATAAACATAAATAAAATAAAGAATAGTATCGTAATTGATATTATTGATTCTGGAATCGGAATGTCCTCTGATCAATTAAAACGAATTGCCCTGCCATTTTATTCAACAACGGAGAAAGGAACAGGGCTTGGTACAATGATTGCTTACAGTATTATTAAAGAATTAAACGGAGATATAGACATTGAGAGTAAAGAAGGAAAAGGAACACGCTTTTCTATTAGTATCCCCTGCTAATGTGATAGAAGCTATCTAGATGATAAAATTTTTGCCTAACTTATAAAATAAATGAATATAAAAAGAGTATCATTTGTCTTTCTTTAAAACGAAAGACAAATGATACTCTTTAATAATTGTTATTTTGCTGACATGGGAATATCGATTAAAAATTTCACTCCTTTTTCGGTATTACATATAGAATAAGTAACAGAAAGGGCTTCAAAAATTTGCTTTACAATAAATAATCCTAACCCACTTCCTCCAGTGTTTCTATTTCTTGACTTTTCAATTCTATAAAACGGTTTAAAGATATCTTCTATATGCTCCTCCTTAATCTTAACTCCAGTATTCAGAACTTGCATTTGAATATTTTTTTGTTTAGATTCCTGTTTTAACTGTATATAAACTTTTTCGTTATGTGGCGAGTACATAACCGCGTTATGAATAATATTTTTACAAGCATTTTCTAATAGAGCTCGATCCGTATAAACAAAAAGATTAACATCAATTTGTTTTATAATTTGTATGTCTTTTCGAGCAGCAAAAAATCCAATATCATTAATAATCGTGTCGATTACTTGGGAGAAGTTTACTTCTTCTAAGTGTAATTTAAAAGTATGTTGTTCTAGCTTTGACATACTTAAAATTTCTCGAACAAGTTGTTCCAAACTCTCAATAATTTGATGATTCTTTTTTAAATAAAGATCACGATTTTGATAGGGACCAATATTATACATCATCCCTTCTATATAACCCTTCATCACTGTTATGGGTGTCTTTAATTCATGTGCAACAATTGCAAAAAACTCCCTACGCTTTCTTTCTATCTCTCTTTCCTTTTCAATGTCACTTTTTAATTGCTGATTTGCTATTTGCAAATCGAACATAGCTTGTTGTAGATTTATTGACATATCGTTTAAGCTATTGGATAATTCACCTAATTCATCTGTGGAACGGACCTCAATTTTCTCCGAGAAATCCAAATTTGCCATCTTTTGTGCACTCTCATTAATAGAAATGAGTGGTTTTGTAATGAATCTAGAATAAAAATAAGCACTTCCTATGCCAATTACAAGTACAATGATACTAATATATGGTAGAAAACGAACCAATACCTGTGTGGCTTCATCTATAGGTTGAAATGTTGCGGACACTACGAGTATTAATTTAACATCTTGGAATTGAATTGGTATCGAAACATAATATGAATTTCTAAGATAATCTGAACTTCCCAATGGTGTTGCTCTGGCAATTATATTTGCTTGTGAGTCTCTTTGTATAATATTAAAAGACGGCGAGTAGATTACTACTCCCTCTGTATTTTGAATATAAATCATGGCGTTATTTTTTTGTGCATATTCATCCAAGAGTGGGATTGCACTTTGAAACGTAAGATTTTTAGATTTATCAATTATTTCTTCTACTCCTGTTTGAAGTTGATCTGTTTTATACTGCTCATAAAAGGTAGGAAGAAAGAAGTATAAAGTTAAGTAAATTAAGACTGCAAAAGCCAATAAAATAATTGATGTGGTCATGAAAAGTTTATAGGTGATTTTCTTCATTTTTATGTTTCTTACAATTCTAATCATCGATTTTGTATCCAATACCCTTTATAGTTTTAATATAAGGGACATCTAATTTTTTTCGTAGATTTTTAATGTGTGTATCAATTATTCTCGTTTCTCCAAAATAATCATATCCCCAAACCTTTTCTACAATACTTTCTCTTGTAAGTACTTTTTTCTTATTATGAAGTAGCAATTGCAGAATTTCAAATTCTTTTGTAGTTAAAGAGATTACAACATTATTTACATATACTTTATATGCATCCATATCAATATGTATTTCTTTGAACATTAAATTGTTCTCTTTGCTTTGGTCATAACTTCTTCTTAACACTGCTTCGACTCGTCTAATCAATACATGAAAAGAAAAGGGTTTTGTCATATAATCATCGATTCCGAGATCAAATCCTTTCATTTGATTTTCTTCTTCTTCCAATGCAGTTAGCATTATAATTGGTATATTGGATTGATTTCGAATCATTTTGGCAAATTCATATCCATTAAGATTTGGCATCATCACATCTAATAGAATTAAATCGAAGGATTGTTTATTAAATTGCTTCATACCCTCTAATCCATCTGATGCAACTTCAACATGATATTGTTGAGTCATTAAAAATTGTTTAATTAATTCTTGAATTTCTGGATCATCCTCTACTACCAGAATGTGATAGTTCATCTCTGCATCACCTCTTCTAGCCATTATAACCCGACTATCTGGAGTTTGTGTGGAGATATACAATTTTATAGCAATATTATATTCATTTCATTCTATTTTGAAGGGCTTGCAACATAACCATCAATTTCTGACATAATGATATGGCAACTGCAATTAATCAATTATTTTCAAATTATCATCCAACCAAAAATAAAGTGAAACTGTAATCAGTGGGGGTTTTGTCCATCCCCCACTGATGATTAGCNNCACAAATAGCGGGATAAATGCTTGTCCTTATCAAAAGGTACAGACGAAAGAGAGCACTTCCCCAGTAAGTGCTCTCTCACAAAAATGGGGGGAACAATGTTGGAAACCGCTCTTTTTCATTATATGGGCGTTAACGTGCATTATAACTAAAATGTTCTTTATGTGTAATGTAATATACAAAAATTTAAAACACCCTTATGTATGTCCTTACATTTCTCGTTCCTGATATTGTAATAAAAATTCCAATATCAAAAAGGAAAACATTCCCTCTTTCTTTTCAGCATCTTTATATGGCACATATATTTTATTCGCTGATTCCACCGCTGGGGGAGTATATCCATTAAAGGATAATGCTCCTTTACTCGTTCTATAAATTCCAACGATTTCAAAATCTGTAGTTATTTATCTTTTATAATAAAAAAACCCTTCTTTTTACTAAATTATTATATTATTTTTATCTAATAAAGCACAGGAACAAATAAAAAATTTTAGTTCTTCTCTTAAGAAACTCATTTCTACTGAAAAAACGTTTTAGGGCGAAACGTTTTTAGGGTACTTTTGTACTGAGTTTTTATTATACGTTCCTGTACTTAGTATTTAAACTAACTTATTTCAAAATATATTACAATACAAGTGTTAAACGTTACATAGTTGCATTTAAAATGATACATTTCATCAACAAACTTGCCTACTATTTATAATAAATATAGAAAAATCCACTCTTTAGTATTTAGTTTTATATTTTCTATAATAACAATTAAAGATAACAGTTATATAAATGTCACAATTTAATAGTTTATTTACATTTTTATCACCCATGAAAAATGTATTATTACTTTCATATTTACTCCTGTGATGAATAATATCTATACTTACAATCACTTTAAATACATTTTTAATTCATATATCAAAAGAATCGATAGTTTTATATTTTTTATTGTACATTTGTACATTTGATGTTAGGATTATGCCTATTAAAATTAAATCCTTACGATTTTTCTTTAAAATTTCTTTATTTTAATTTTGTAATTAAATAGAAATAACAACATAGATTCTGAAATAACTTCAAAATTAGAACAAACATATTGATATTCTGAAATAATGTTGTAAAATACCTTTAGAATGGAAAGATTTATGTAACAACGCGTTAAGGGGTACAGGAGGGAACTAAAATGAGGATTTTTTTTGATGATAAGTATAAAAATATTGAATTAAAAAGGAAATTAATAAATTTAATCAGTGAAATTAGTGAATTAAAAGGAAAATTATCTGCTTATCAGGAGCAAAACTCTGATATATTTAATTGCTTAGAAAAAACTATTCCGCTTCATTACATAAAAGACTTTACTACTACTTACGAGGATATAAAAGTTCCAAATAAAAGATTAAAAGAACTTATTTTAGATGATATAGTACCTCAAAATATATCGGAAGATGCTATTTTTTGTTTTTATCAAACTCTTACTTTTGTACATAAAAACTCTTGTACATTAGTAATTAATCCAGAAACTATAAAAGAATTACATTTTCAATTAATACATTACATTACCTCTGACAGTGCCAAATGGCGTGATAAACCTTTTACAATTCCAGGTATTCCTGAAAACGGAATGCACTTGAATAGTTACCGTGTTCTTCCACATGAGCTTATTCCACAATTTATGGAACAATTATGTGATCAATATAACTCATTAAATGCTAATAAGGGGCATCATTCACTTTTATTAATAGCTCGTTTTATATTTAATTTTTATTGTATAGTCCCCTTTAATCAAGGGAATGGTAGATTGGCGCTTATGTTAATGCAATTGCTATTAATAAAGAGTGGACATACATTTGTAAAATATGTATGTTTGGATAAATATATCAAAAAAAACGAATCCGAATATTACAATTCAATTTATAAATCTTCGGTAAATTGGTACTGTGGTGAACATAATATTAGCTTTTGGTTAAAAACGTTTTTAACTATCATATTAGAGGCCTACAAAGATCTTCATAATACAGTACTAAGTTCTATATGTAAACATACTAAAATTGAAAGAATTCAAGATTTTATTCTTAAACAAAAACAACCCTTTACTAAGGAAAGTATTCGTAACACTTATCCAGACATAGCAGATAGTACAATTAGTAAGGCTTTAAACTCCCTTCAATTGTTTGGTCATATTAAGCTAGTTACTAAAGGAAGAAATGCACGTTGGATTAAAATTTAATCCTAATTTTAAAACACTTACAGTTCCAAAAAAACAAATTGTAATTTAATTCATTACAGTCATGACTTTAGACCCATATTCAGTGTATTTCATTTTGAATTATTAAGATTTTATTATTACTTTGATGATTTCTAATTCAAACATAACATTACAAAAAATAGCTATCTTTTCAGATGCCTTTTCCTATTATTGTAGTATATACAAATTACATTATATTTGTCGGAAAAAGTCGTATTTTTATATTTTTTCTTTATTTTCTGGTTGTAAACGTTTTGATTTCGTGTTACCATCTTAATCAAACAATAGATGGTGATAAAAATTTACGGTATTTCTTTCCCTTAGAAACATTTAAACGTGCGGTAATATCAAGAAAATAAGGCCAAAGAGATATTTGATACCTACCAAACTAGCCAATATGACTTTGCTGCATTAATTTTCTCTCAATTCAGAATAGCGTTATGCATTTTGTCCCTAAACAAAATTTATTAACGTGCAAAATTCAAAAAACTAAAACACCCAAATAAAATGTTTTTGATTAAGCCTTGAGATATGAACAAAGAAATCTTCCTACAAAATTTAGCTGACTACTATAAAGACATCTAAATTATTATCTTTATTACCATCTATTGTTGATAACATATTTACCAACTATAAAAAAGAACCTTTTGAAGGTTCTTTTTTATTATTATTCTATAATTTTTAATTCTCACTTGCAATTTATGTTTCTATATAAATTTTTTTGTTTATATATCTCATACAGACATCAATTACCTTTTATCCCGCTATTTGTGGGCAGTAAAATTCGGCGAATGCGGAAGTTAGGTGGGAGATAACTGCACGGAAAAGCCCGATTGGTGTGGGCTTATAATCAGTGGGGGGTGGATAAAACCCCCACTGATTACAGTTTCACTTTATACTCTTTAGATTATTTCAAATGATCCTAGTTCCGTCTCGATTGACCCTTTTGATATATTTCAAACTTCTTGTTTCCTGTATTGATAATTAATTATTATCAGATATGATGTTGTATCCATAATAAGTTACAAAAAATAATATAATAATTATCCAAATACATATAAACACCTTATAAGAATGTTTCATTTTTTATACCTCAATGATTATATATAGATTCATCATTTATTAACTCTAATAATTAATTCGTGAGAACTATTAGAGTTAAGGAGTAATGTAACTTCAAAGTTTCTCTATTAAAAATATCATCTAGGCATTTTTTAGAAATAAAATGCCTAAGATGATATTTTTTAAAGTTTAGTTTTTACTATTGTTTCCTCTTAATCCAGTTAAGTTCATATACATAAGAGTCTGTGTAGCAATTAGACTGAACCATAAACATGTACTAAATTGTGTGGGAAAGAAAGTAAACGGGCAGTCAGACTCCCACCTCAAAATTCGGCGAATGAGAGGAAGTTAGGTGGGAGATAACTGCACGATTGGTGAGGGCTCATCATCAGTGGAGGATGGACAAAACCCCCACTGATTACAGTTTCACTTTATTTAATCTCATTACCAATAAAATCCCTAAATAGTTGGTATTCTTCTTTTAAGACAGAAAGGAATTTTAATAATATACATGAAATTCTAACTCAGACTTTTTACTACACACACTCTTATACACATTGAAAAACCATTTTACGTTTACATTTTGTAACAAAAATAAGCACAAAGAAAAACAAAAGAAACAAAAGTAATATTCAGTAATTTTTATGTAACATTAATGTAACATAAAAGATTTAAACATACAATATTTTTTTATAATGTTTTTTATACACATATAATTATTAAATATATGTCCCCTTTGCAATAATATCCTCAGGGATTTTCAATACTGATGCTCCCAATACCCCTAAAGGCCCAAGAACAAATGCTAGAAACATCATCTCAAGAGGAACAAAACCCGAACAACAATATTAACAAAAAAGATATTACCCAAAATCTATATGGTACAGATTTACCCATTTCAGATGTAGATAGGACAACAATTGAACCACCCCCACTTAACACGCTAACGAGCTGTTTGAAGTGGGGGATTATTACGAACACCAAGCAAACAACCCATTGTTTTCGTAATAACTCTTTTTTGTTCTACACTAGGATAGATCCGAAACTGGTACGATTTATGGACAAGCGCAACTTTTCACCTTAAACTCCTAAAACTAATACACCTATTCCCCTCTTTAACAAGTAGTACCCTTATCACTTATCAAGTTTAAATTAACTTCGCATTACAATCCTATATGTGCTATTAATCATGAACTTACTACCCTTCTTTGTTCCGTATGCTTTTTATTTTCGCGTCTTATAATTGGAACAACAGCACTGCCCATCACAAAAGTTGCACCTGTTATTTGAATAAATGATGGAGTGTTATTATTAAATGTCATATCTAGTAACAGTGAGAACAAAATGTTTAAATATAATAATGCAGACAAATTTGATATTCTTGTTGTTAACTTATATGCCTTTCCTCTAAACCATTGATTTCCTAGACTCCCCATTGCCATTAGAAATAAAAATAAGAGTACGATTGGAGTAGCAGTAAAGACTTCACTATAACTCTCCTTTGAAAAGAATACAGATAGTGTACCAGCTATTATTGTTCCATATAAGTACGTATAGGTCATAATAGATACGTTATCATCTGTTTGTGCACTTCTATGTAAAAAAAATTGTGAAAACGCTAAAGATAATCCTGAAAGTAGCCCTATACCTAAATAATAGAAGGATTCATAATCCACACTACCTGTTTTTAATATTAGAAACACTCCTAAAAATCCAACAAATGCTGCTATTATTTCTAGTCGTGTTGCACGCTTTGTTTTTGAAAAAAGTGTAATGAGACAAATGAAAATAGGTCCTGTATTATATAAAACCATTGCTATAAAAAGTGAAGTTTTAGCTGCGCACAGAAAAAATAATGCTTGTGATAATGTAATAGAAAAAGCTCGTGGTAATTGTTTATAACTATTTCTCCAAAATGAAATTTTTTTCATTCTCGCTATAATAAAGGGAATTAAGAAAAGAAAAGGAATAAAAAATCTTGCTGTTAACGTTAAAAAGAAATCACCTGAGATAATAGCATGTTCTGCGAAAAAACCTGATAGTGAAAAACTAATACCTGAAAGAATCATAAAAAATGTTGCTTTTTTTAGATTATCCATTAAATTTATACCTCCTTATTAAGTCCCCCACCTTTACACCATAAAAAAAGGTGGTCTTCTCGTTCACATGATATATAAAAAGACCGAGAAATGGATTCATCGTATTTCTCGGTCTTATAAAAAATGTGAGATTAATATTAATAAAGGAAAAAGGTCATCCATTAATTAAGGCAAGATTAATTCTCCCTTAAAAAGTAATCTGGCTGTCCGAGTAACACTAGACTGTTTAATTACATACCCACTATTCGATTCCTCCACAATAGATTCTGTTTGAATTTTCCCTGCAGGATGCTCAATTATAATTTTATTTGGATTTTTTATCTTATTTTCGAAATTATTACATGCAACACGATGCGCAGTTGTACCACAAATATTTATTGCTGCTGATAATGCAAGTGATCCTGTTACTGCATGAGCGCTATGACATTGATGAGGAATGAAATATCTTGATGTTATGGTACCTGATTTTCTTGGCTTTGAGACAATAGCAATCTTAGGAATGACTTTTTTGGATACGTCCCCTAAATTCGCAAGATGAGCTACTTCTTTTCTAATCAAATCAATTTTGCGTAAAAATGATTTATTTGCATTTAATACTTCTGGGCTTTCATCTCCTATAATCCCCACTTCACTGGCTCGAATGATAATTAAAGGTACGGATACATCAATACAAGATACGTGAATTCCATTAATAACATCTAGTTTTTCTCCGGTTGGAAATAGCTTTCCCGTAACTGATCCTATTGAATTTTTAAAATTGAGATTAATAGGAGCTCCCGTCCCTGGAACACCATCTATCTTAATATCCCCTTCATATACAACATTTCCATTTTTTGTGGTTATTGTCGATTCAACAATTACATTAGTATTTAGGTTTCGTATTGTTATAGTTTTATCACCTGATCCAACTTTAATCAGTCCGCTCTCTACTGCATAAGGTGCAACAGCTGCAATTATATTCCCGCAGTTTACGCTATCGTCTAATATCATTCGCTTTAAATCTGCTTGCAAAAATAAATAATCAATATCTATCTCTGGTGTAGCGGACGCTCGAATAATCGCAATTTTATTTGATAAAGGATCTAATGTACCCATCCCATCAACACCACGCACATTCCCTGCTCCTAATGCTTTTAAAATGATTTCATCTCTAATAGACTTATTGGCAGGTAAATGTTTATCTAAAAAAAAGAAACCTTTTGATGTTCCTCCACGCATGATAAAACAAGGTATTTTCATTTATAAGCATCTCCCTTTTATTCTTTATGCCTTAAAACAATTATTCCTTATATACAAAATATAAAATCTTTATTTTATTACTTTGTTTCCCACTCTAATCAAAGAAAAATATATTAGTTCGCATTCTTTTCCCTCCTCCAATTGTAAATATAGACCTTAAAAAGATAAATTTGGAAATGATGTTAATAACCTCCTATCATTTAGTGTTCATTCTAACAATAAAATACAAAATAATTAATCAAATGCTGTGTATAAACAAAAGATAAATAATTCTGAATTTTAAATATTATTCGTTAATTCCATATACTGAACAGATAATTCAAATTATTTTATATAAAAAAGGATGATGAGAATGAATCTAGATAAAATCTTTTTATTAACTGATGGTGATGGATTTGCCAATATAAATATTGACCAATTTATAACATTCCATTCCTCTATTTTTCTTTATATTCTTTTTACTCTTTCTTCTTTTTCTTGATTCATTTAGTACCAATTACGATTACAATTAAGAATATACTCACCATCACAATAAACGTAATAACTAGTACCTTAAAAAATTCATTCTGCTTTCGCTTTCAAGAACTCCCTCTTCACGCAAACGCGAAATTTCAAAGGAATTACTTAAATTATTAGTACATTCGACATCAATTAATTGTTTTTTCTGAATTTTTTTGAAAAAACTTGTCAAATTATTCTATTTCTCCTCCTATTTTGCTATGATAGTTACAATTAAATAGGATTAAGATATTCCTATAGGATAGGGGGAGTATATGTATATTA